>JAIFNE010000079.1 GCA_020047875.1 Hydrogenophaga sp. | reverse complement strand
AGCGCCATCAGGCGGCGGTTGCGCATGCCCTGGCTGAGCGCGCCGTGCAGCGCAACGGCAGCAAAGCCGACCTGCTGCAGATCGGTGGCCAAACCGTCGCATTCAATCTGCGTGCTGCAAAACACGATGGCCTGGTTGATGCCGGTGTCGCGCAGCCAGTGGTCGAGCAGCTTGCGCTTGTGATCTGCGTTGTCGGCCCAGAACAGCTTCTGCTCGATGTTGACGTGCTGCTCCTGCGGCGTGTCAATCTGCACCTTTTGCACATGCTTGCCGCCCTCGTGCATCACGCGCATGGCCAGCTGCTGGATGCGCGGCGCGAAGGTGGCAGAGAACATCATGGTCTGGCCGCGCTGGCTGGTCAGTTCGTTGATGTCGGCCAGGTCGTCGGAGAAGCCGAGGTCGAGCATGCGGTCGGCCTCGTCGACCACCAGGAACTGCACCTGGTCGAGCTTGAGTTGCTGCGAACGCTGCAGGTCGAGCAGGCGGCCGGGTGTGGCAACCACCAAGTCGGCGTTTTGCAGCTTGGCAATCTGCAGCTGGTAGGGCATGCCACCGACCACGTTGGCAATGCGCAGACCACGGCAATGGCGCACCAAATCGATGGCGTCGTGTGCCACCTGTTGCGCGAGTTCGCGCGTTGGGCAGACGATCAGGGCGCCCGGGGTGGCGGCCTTGAAGTTGCGCGGGCTGGTGGGGTCTTTGCGCTTGGGGCGCTTGGGCGCCGCTTCGCCCTTGGCCAGGGCCTCGGTGGTGGCGCGATCGAAGTCGCTGCGCTCCTTGGCCTCGGCGGCTGCCTGCTGTTGCAGCAGGGTGTGCAGCACAGGCAGCAGGAAAGCCGCGGTTTTGCCGCTGCCGGTCTGGCTGGAGACCATCAGGTCGGCGAAGCGCTGCTCGCCCTCGGCCAGCATGGCCTTGGGGATCACGTTGTTCTGAACCTGCGTGGGCTGCGCATAACCGAGATCGGCGCAGGCCTGCACGAGCTCGGGCGCCAGGCCCAGCAGCTCGAAGCCATTGGGCTCGGTCACTGCGGGCTCGGTGGCATCGAGCTCGACCTCGGCCGTGAGGATCTCGCGCGCATCGGCGGCCGTGGCCGCGAGGGTGGTGGAAATGGAATCGGGCGTGAATTCGCCGCGTTCTTCAAAAGAGTCGCTCATGTTCGTCCTTGCGCTTGGGCGCAATTGATCGAATCTAGGCACGGGACAAAAAGCCGCCATGTGTGGCGAGCGTTCCCGGGCGCTGAATCCGTTCGTGGTTACAAAACATCAACCATCAAACGGACAACGCGCCATGGGTCACATAACTCGGGTGACGCCGGGAGCGAATGACCTCTTCCGCGTGGCCGCTGGCGTGAACCAGGGCGGCTGCTCGCTCTCTTGAAGAAAGTGGTCAGCGTGTTTCGGGAGGCCTGTGTGTGAGGCAGATGCACAAATCAGCGCAGTTTCCTGCGCAGCCGACGATTATCGCAGACTTTTGGGTAAACCCTGATAAATACCGCACGCTCGTTCCAAAAACGCTCACCGCAGGAAGTGCGTTCGGTAGTGTTCGAGCTCGTCGATCGACTCGTGCACATCGGCCAGCGCGGTGTGCTTTTGCTGCTTCTTGAAGCTGTCGTACACCTCGGGCCGCCAGCGCTTGGCCAGCTCTTTGAGCGTGCTCACATCCAGGCAGCGGTAATGAAAGTACCCCTCCAGCCTGGGCATGTACTTGACCAGAAAGCGCCGATCCTGGCTGATGGTGTTGCCACACATGGGCGAACCGCTCCGGGGAACGTATTGGCTGATGAACACGAGCAGCTCGGTCTGCGCCGCTTCCTCGCTCACCGTGCTGGCACGCACCTTGTCGATCAATCCGCTTTTCCCGTGCGTGCCCTTGTTCCAGGCGTCCATGGCGCCCAGCAGCGCGTCGCTCTGGTGAATCACGATCACCGGGCCCTCGACCCGTGGCGTCAGCTGCGGGCCGGTGATGACCACCGCAATCTCCAGCAGGCGCTCCTTCTCGGGGTCCAGGCCGCTCATCTCGCAATCGAGCCAGATCAGGTTCTGGTCGCTCTTGGCGAGGGTGGCGGGAACGGGGTCGGCAGCGGGGGATGAAGTAAGGGTCATGCGCCCGATTTTCGCCGATCCGCGCGCAGGCCCTGCCACCAGCGCGGGCGGTGGCGCTTCGATAGACTCCCCACCCATGGATTTCGCCGCCTGGTTCATGACCGCCACCTTTTGCACCCTGCTGCTGCTGGGCCTGTTTGTGCGTGTGACGCTGGCCAGCCGCCAGATTCGCCATGTGGCGCGCCACCGCGGCGCGGTGCCGCCCGCGTTTGCAGACGCGGTGTCGCTCGCGGCGCACCAGAAGGCAGCGGACTACACGGTGGCCAAGTCACGCCTGGGGCTGCTCGACATGTCGTTCGAGGCCGCCCTGCTGCTGGCCTGGACCCTGCTGGGTGGCCTGAACTGGCTCAACGGGCTGCTGCTGGACGCGATGGGCAGCGGCATGCTGCAGCAGCTCGCTCTGCTCGGCGCATTCGCTGCGGTCGGCGGACTGCTCTCGCTGCCGCTGTCTTGGTGGTCCACCTTTCGCGTCGAGGAGCGCTTTGGCTTCAACAAAATGACGCTCTCGCTGTGGCTGGTTGATCTGGCCAAAGGCACGCTGCTGGGCTCGCTCATCGGCCTGCCAATCGCGGCGCTGGTGCTCTGGCTCATGGGCGCCGCCGGGCCACTGTGGTGGCTCTGGGCCTGGGGCGCCTGGATGGCGTTCAACCTGCTGGCGCTGGTGCTTTACCCAACGCTGATTGCACCGCTGTTCAACAAATTCGAACCCCTGCAAGACGAAACCCTGACCGCGCGCGTGCAGGCGCTGATGCAGCGCTGCGGCTTCGCGGCCAAGGGGCTGTTTGTGATGGACGGCAGCAAGCGCAGCGCCCACGCCAACGCCTACTTCACCGGTTTCGGCGCCGCCAAACGCGTGGTGTTTTTCGACACGCTGCTGCAACAACTCTCGCCGCCCGAGGTCGACGCGGTGCTGGCGCACGAGCTGGGTCACTACAAACACCGCCACATCCTCCAGCGCGTGCTGCTGCTGTTCGGCTTGAGTTTTCTGGGCTTTGCCGCGCTGGGCTGGGTGTCGGGACAGTTGTGGTTCTACAGCGGCCTGGGCGTGACACCCGCGTTGGACGCGCCCAACGACGCGCTGGCGCTCATTCTGTTTTTGATGGTGGTCCCACTCTTCACCTTTTTTCTCTCGCCACTGATGGCGCAGCTCTCGCGGCGCCACGAGTTTCAGGCCGACGCTTACGCCGTGAGTCAGACCAGCGGTGCCGACCTGGCAACCGCTCTGCTCAAGCTGTTCAAAGACAACGCCAGCACCCTCACCCCCGACCCGCTTTACGCCCGCTTCTACTACTCGCACCCGCCAGCCAGCGAACGGCTGGCGCGACTGCGTGCCGCCCACTGAACACACCATGAATCCCATTCACCAGAACCGCCGAGCCCTGTCCGCCACCGAAATCGTCGCCCATCTGACCCAGCTCAACGGCGATGCCGCGCAAGGCTGGAAGCTGATGGACGGCGCGCTGGAGAAGGCATTTGCTTTCAGCAACTTTCACCAGACCATGGCCTTTGTGAACGCACTGGCCTGGGTGGCCCACCAGGAAGACCACCACCCCGACCTGAATGTGTCTTACGGCCGCTGCACCGTGCGATTCAACACCCACGACGTCGGCGGCATTTCGGTCAGCGATTTCCACTGCGCCGCCGCGGTTGACGCATTGCTCAAGGCCTGAATGCGAACCCTCACAAAGGCGAGGTCTTGAGCGCCCCGCGACGCGGCGCACCCAGCGCCACCAGCACCGACCTTCAGCCGGGGCGCGTGGTCGCTGCGCACGGACGGCACTGCCTGGTGGAAACGCCCGACGGCGAGCGGCGCATCTGCCACCCGAGAGGCAAGAAAAATCCGGTGGTGGTGGGCGACGCGGTGCTGTGGCAGACCAGCGGGGACGAGGGCAGCATCGAGCGCGTCGAGCCAAGACGCAATCTTTTCTACCGCCAGGACGAACTGCGCACCAAGTCGTTTGCGGCCAATCTCGACCAGGTGCTGGTGTTGCTTGCTGCCGACCCCGAGTTTTCCGAGCGCCAGCTTGCCCGGGCCCTGATCGCCGCCGAGGCCGAGGGCATCGCGGTGCTGGTGGTTCTCAACAAACAAGACCTGCAGCCCACGTTTGAGAGGGCCTGGGAGCGCCTGGCACCCTACCGGCGCATGGGCGTGAGCGTGTTGCCGCTGTGCCTGAACGCCAATGCCGAACACGGACTGGATACGCTGCAACAGCGGCTTGATGGCCGGGTCACGCTGGTGCTGGGGCCGTCGGGCGTGGGCAAAAGTACGCTGGTCAACCGGCTGGTGCCCCACGCGAGCGCGCTCACCGGTGAG
Organism: Hydrogenophaga sp.; assembly: GCA_020047875.1. Classification (GTDB taxonomy): domain Bacteria; phylum Pseudomonadota; class Gammaproteobacteria; order Burkholderiales; family Burkholderiaceae_C; genus Hydrogenophaga. The sequence goes on along the minus strand of JAIFNE010000079.1, from coordinate 9,087 downwards.
ATTTCGCGTGCGCTCAACTCTGGCAAACACACCACCACCAGCACCACCTGGTACTGGACCGACAGCCGCCGCCACACCGCGCTGATCGACTCGCCAGGATTTCAGGAATTCGGGCTCAACCACATCGAACCCACGCAACTCGCCGCCTGCATGCCAGACCTGCGCGCCACGCTGGGCAGCTGCCGTTTCTACAACTGCACCCACCTGCACGAACCGGGCTGCGGGGTACGGGCGCATGTGCAGGAAGCGGGCATGGCGGTGGTGGACGACCCACTGGCCATCGATGCCAACCGCTACCGCATTTACGGCGAACTGTTCGCCGAGCTGTCGGACAAGCGCAGCTACTGAGCGCGGCTCAGATCGGCAAGCGCGCCAGGCTGAGCAGCGCCAGCACCAGCATCCACAGCACCACTGAGCGCCACACCAGGCCCACCACACCACCCAGGTGCGCCAGTTGCGGGTCGGGTCTGACGCTTTCCGAATCGGCCACTGAAACAACCGGCTGTGCCGCCATGGTCCGAGGCGCCAGACGCACGTTCAGCGCACCCGAGGTGGCCGCCAGCACCACCCCGTCGCTGCCGGGTGCATAGAGCTGGGCATCGCTGCGCCAACTGGCCACCGCTTCCTCAAAATTGCCCACCACCGCAAAACCCAGCGCGGTGGCGCGGGCGGGCAGGTGATCCACCCAGACCCAGGCGCGCGCGGCGGCGTGTTGCAGCGCGGGGCTGCGCGAGTTGTCGGCCCGGGCCTGCCAGTTGCGCGACAGGTATTCGGCCATGCGGTAAAAAATGGCGCCTGCCGGGCCCAGACCCAGCATCCAGAACACCACAAACACCACCAGCACGCCGAACACATGCCGATGCGCCGACAGCACCGAGTGCTGAATCACCTGACGCAGCAGCTCGGCGCGCGGCAGGCTGCCCGGGTCCACCCGAAGCCAGGCGGCCAGCTTCTCGCGCGCCTGCGCTTCGTCCCCCATGTCCAGCGCGCGGCGTATCTGGCTGAAATGGTGGCTGAACTGTCGAAAACCCAGCGTGACATACAGCACCAGCACCAGCCAGACAAAGCCCATCACACTGCTGAACGACCACAGCGCCCAGTAGATCAGCAGCGCGGCCAGCGTGGGGGCGCCCACCGCCAGCGACCAGGCGATCCAGCCTTGCGCGGCATGGCCAGCGTCGATGTTGCGGCGCATGCTGCGTGCCCAGCTGCGCAGCGCCGCGTGGGCGGCGTTGTCATAAGCCAGCGGGCGCGCCTGCTCCAGCAGCAAGGCAATGAGAATGGCAAAAAATCCCATGGGCGGATCATAGCGGCGCACCGCCCAGGCCCCTGGCCTGCAACCGTCCTGGGACCGCGATTTCAGGCGACCAGAAGGCGGTAGAAGTTGCGCAACATGCCAGCGGTGGCACCCCAGATGAAGCGCTCCTGGGTGCCCACCGGCGTGGCGTCGTGGTAGGGCATGGAGTACCACTCGCGCAGCACACCGTCCCATTCGAGCGCGTGGCGCCTGTGATTGGCCGGGTTCATGAGGAAGTCCAGCGGCACCTCGAACACATCGTCCACCTCGTGCGGATTGGGCCGCAAAACAAAGCCAGGCTGCACCAGACCCACCACCGGTGTGACCACAAATGCCGTGCCCGTGGTGTAGACCGGCAGCGTGCCGAGCACCTCGACCCGCTCAGGTGGCAGGCCGGTCTCTTCAAAGGTTTCGCGCAAGGCGGCGGCGGTCGCGTCGGCATCGGTGGCGTCGAGCTTGCCGCCAGGCAATGCGATCTGTCCGGCGTGGGTGGCGAGGTGCGCTGTTCGCTGCGTCAGCAAGATGGTGGGGCGCGCGCGCATCACCAGCGGCAGCAGCACCGCGGCTTCTGCCGGCGCGCGGTCACCAAAGCGGCGCTCCCGCACCAGTTCGGGCGTCCAGACAGGCAACGCGCAGAACAGACCACGCAGGCCCACCGCGGTGAGGCGCTGGGGATCGACGGCATCACGCAACTCGTCGGCGCGCGCAGGCAATACCGGCACCAGGCGCGGGTCGAACAACGGCGGTGGGGCGGACGAGGTCATGGCCGTGAGACGAAAAAAAGCCGCTCAGCGGAGCGGCTTTTTCTCAGGGACAGCGCAGCGATCAAGCCGATGGGGTCTGACGTGCGGTGTCCGCCTTGGCGCCCAGCTTTTCCTTGATACGGGCCGACTTGCCGCTGCGCTCACGCAGGAAGTACAGCTTGGCGCGACGCACCGCACCACGGCGCTTGACCTCGATCTTGGCGATGCGTGGGCTGTACAGCGGGAAGGTGCGCTCAACGCCCTCGCCGTTGGAGACCTTGCGGACGATGAAGCTAGAGTTCAAGCCGCGGTTGCGGCGTGCGATCACCACGCCTTCGTAGGCCTGCATACGCTTGCGAGTGCCTTCAACCACGTTCACGCTCACGATGACCGTGTCACCAGGGGCAAACGAGGGAATGTCTTTGTTCAGGCGAGCAATTTCTTCTTGCTCAAGGGTCTGGATGAGGTTCATGGGTTCCTGTTTCACGATCATGACCGCGCTGCACTAAAGGCCACGAATCCGGCAAGAGCCCTGTCTGGCCGCGCGCTCCGGGGAGCCCGGCGACAAGCGGGATGGCCCGGTCATGGCGGCCGGTCAGAGGATCGAAAAGCCTTGGATTATAGCTTTTATTCGCCCGACAGAAACCGCTCGTCCTGGAGATCGAGCAGGCCTTGGGCGCGGGCCTGCTGCAACAGATCGGGGCGCCACTGCGCGGTCAGCGTGAGGCTTTGTTCGCGGCGGTGCCGCGCAATGCGCTCGTGATGACCACCCAGCAGCACCTCGGGCACCGGCATCGGGCCGCGGGGGCCGAGCCAGACCTCGGGACGCGTGTGGTGCGGGCTGTCCAGCAGACCGTCGAGCGCCGGGTTGAAGCTGTCCTGCTGGTGGCTGCCCTCGGCATTCAACACACCGGGCATGAGGCGCGCCACCGCATCGAGCAAAGCCAATGCCGCAATCTCGCCGCCCGAGAGTACGAAATCGCCCAGGCTGATCTGCCGATCCACACAGGTGTCGATGAACCGCTGATCAATGCCCTCGTAGCGCCCGCAAAGCAAGACCGCGCCATCACCCTGGGACCAGGCTGCCACGCCGTCGTGACTCAGCGGCTGGCCGATGGGGGAAAACAGCACCACTGGCGCCTGCGCCGCTTCGGGCTCAGCCCGATCCGCGCGCACCGCCTGCAGGCAGCGCCACAGCGGCTCAGCCATCATCACCATGCCGGGCCCGCCACCGAACGGCCGGTCGTCCACCCGCCGGTAATTGCCGTCGGCAAAGTCACGCGGATTCCACAGCTTGACCATCACCTGGCCCGACTCGAACGCGCGCCGCGTGATCCCGCTTTTGAAGAACGGCTCGAACAGCTCGGGAAACAGGGTGATGACGTCAAACCGCATCGGGCTATTGTCTCTCGCCTGCACCGGTGGTGCGGCCACCGCGAAGGGAGCTCAGTAGTCTTTTTGCCAGTCGACCGTAATACGTCTGGCTTGCTGATCAACGCCATCGACATAGGCCGCCACGAACGGAATCATGCGCTCAGCAGTGTGCGCCTTGCCGTCCACCGTTTCGGTGTGCTCCAGCACCAGCACCGAATGGGGTCCGGTGGGCATGAGGTCGCGCACCACGCCCATGAATTCGCCCTGCCGGTTGATCACCTCAAGGCCGATGAGATCGACCCAGTAATACTCACCCTCGGGCGTGGCTGGGAAGGCGCTGCGTGGCAGGCAAATGCGCACGCCCTTGAGCGCCTCGGCCAGGTTGCGGTCGTCCATGCCTTCGAACCGCGCGACCACGCCATCGCGGTGCGTTTTGACTTCTGCCACCGTCACCCGCACGCAGCCTGAGAACGCCTCAAAGCCGCGCGCGAAGCGGGCTTCGGGCGGCTGCAGGAACCAGGTGTTGGCGGTCAGTAATGCCTCGGTGTCGGCACCGTGCGGCTGGATGCGAACCCAGCCTTTGATGCCCCAGGCCTCAAGCACGCGACCCAGCTCAATCGCGTCGTCAGGCAGCGCAGTGGCAACAAACGGATTGGCAGACATGAGCCGCTCGAGACAAAACGGGTGGCCCGCAAGGGCCGGGCCCGTTGGGTTCGAATATCAGGCAGCCACGGCGGCCTTGGCCGCGTGTTGCTTGACCAGACGCGCCACGGTGGGCGATGGCTCGGCACCCACGCCGGTCCAGTAGGTCAGGCGATCCAGCGCAACGCGCAGGGGCTCTTCGCCACCGCGCGCCAGGGGGTTGTAAAACCCGATGCGCTCAATGAAACGGCCGTCGCGGCGGTTGCGCTTGTCGGCAACCACGATGTTGTAGAAAGGGCGCGACTTGGAGCCGCCGCGGGAGAGTCGGATGACGACCATGATTTATCCTTCGGGTGGAGGAACGCCAACATTGGCATCCCGCTGGGTTGTTGCAGCAACTCGCCACACCAACCCGTTTCATTGCAACGCTTGAGACACACGACTGACCACCCGGTCAGCGAAACGCCGCAAAGCCCACGATTATAGCCCTGTGATGCCCCCGACCTGAGGCATCATTCGGTCCGCTCCGTATCCCTGAAAAAACCCAACATGCCCCTGATCCGCCCCAGCCAAGACGCCGACCTCGACGCCATCACCCAGATTTACGCCCACCACGTGCTGCACAGCACCGGAACTTTCGAAACCACGCCGCCCACCGTGACCGAAATGACTGCCCGCCGCGCCGATGTGTTGAACAAAGGCCTGCCATGGCTGGTGGTGGAAGAAGCCGGCGTGGTGCTGGGCTTCGCTTATGGCAATTGGTTCAAGCCGCGAGCGGCCTACCGTTTTTCGGTTGAGGACTCGATCTACCTGGCGCCCGAGGCCGCGGGCAAGGGCCTGGGCCGTGCCCTGCTCGCTGAACTGATGACTGCGCTGGAACGCGCTGGCGTGCGCCGCGTGATGGCGGTGATTGGTGACTCGGCCAACACGGGTTCGATCGGCGTGCACCGCGCGCTGGGCTTTGAACCTGCCGGCACCATCAACGCCTGCGGCTGGAAGTTCGACCGCTGGCTCGACATCGTCTTCATGCAGCGCAGCCTGGGTGCTGGCGCCAGCTGTGCACCGGAGGCCAACCCATGAGCGGGCGCGCAAGCAACAAGACGCTGGCGGTTTGGCTGGCCACGCTGCTTGGCAGCCTGGGCGTACACCGCTTTTACCTGCGCGGCGTGTTCGACTGGATCGGGTGGCTGCACCCCATCGCTGCCGGGTTGGGCTGGTGGGGCGTGGACCGGGTATTGCAGTACGGGCAGGACGACAAGCTGTCCTGGGTGCTGATTCCGTTTCTGGGTGCGAGCATCGCGGCCGGCTGTCTTGCCGCCATCGTTTACGCACTGACCGATACCGAAAAATGGAACCGATGGTTCAACACCGAACACGACCCCGCCGCCACCGCGGGCAACACCAACTGGCTCACCATTGGCGCACTGGTGATCGCGCTGCTGCTTGGCACCACCGCCTTCACCGCCAGCGTGGTGTTTGCCTTCCAGCACTACTTTGAATACCAGGTGGAAGAGGGGCGAAAGATCAGCCAGTGAGTTTTGGGGTGGCGCCGAATTCACTTCCCCCCGGCACCATCGGCTGCAGGCAGACAGCCAGCACAGGTGCCGTGAATCGCCACATCCACCCGCACGCCCTGATGCCCCAGGCTCGCCAGGGTGCGCAACAGGTCGCTGGCCGCTGCCTGGGTGTGGGCGCTGCCCTCGGCCACACGAAACTGCCGGTGACAGGCGTTGCACTCAAAACGCGGTAGCTGTCCCTGGTCCAGATCGGCGAGGCTGTAGCGCCAGGTGCGCGCGTCGTCGTCCGCATGGCGCTGCAGCACACCGCAGGCCGCCAGCCGGTCCAGCAGCCGGTAAAGCGTCACGCGGTTGATGTCCAGCCCCCGCGCCTGCAGGGCGCTGAGCGCCTGGGCATGGGAAAACATGCCTTGCGGATGGTTCAAGAACAGCCCGAGCGCGGCCCGGGTGGCGAGCGTGCGGCGCAGCCCGGCTCGCTCCAGACGGGCCTGCAGCTCAACCGGGACCGTGGCCAGCTCTCTGGGTGATCGCGTCGGCATGGAGGCTCCTTTATTGTCGCAACAAGGTTGCGTTAAGATCGTCACTAATGCAATTCGGTTGCGATAGTTTAAAACAGTATCAGTCATGAAGAACCCACAAGCGTCTTTGCCCGCAGGCGGCACAGCGGCCATCGAACTGCGCAACCTGACCCTGGGCTACGAGCGCCACCCGGCGGTGCACCACGTCAGCCTGCGCATCGAGCCGGGGTCGCTGGTGGCCCTGGTCGGGCCCAATGGCGCTGGCAAATCCACCCTGATCAAAGCGCTGGTGGGTGAGCTGCATCCCCTGAGTGGTGACCTGATCGGTCTGAGCGGAAAGCGCATCGCCTGGCTGCCCCAACACAACGGGCTGGACTCGAGTTTTCCGATTGATGTGCACAGCATGGTGTGCATGGGCCTGTGGCACCGCGTGGGAGCGCTTGGCCGCTTCACCGCCGAACACCGAAGCCTGTGCGATCAGGCGCTGGCCGCCGTGGGTCTCACCGGTTTCGAATCACGCGGGCTGGACACGCTGTCAGGCGGCCAGTTGCAGCGCGCGCTGTTCGCCCGCCTGATCCTGCAGGACGCGCCGGTGGTGTTGCTCGACGAGCCTTTTGCCGCGGTCGACAACCGAACCAGCGCCGACCTGCTGAATTTGCTGCATCAATGGCAGGCCCAGGGCAAGACAGTGATCGTGGTGCTGCATGACCTGACCCAGATCCGCGAGCACTTTCCGCTCACCCTGCTGCTGGCGCGGGAGCTGGTTGCGTTCGGGCCCACCGCAGAGGTTTTGACCGAGGCCAACTGGGCGCGCGCCCAGCGCATGCGCGAACCGTTCGACGATCACGCGCCAGCGTGTGAGGCCTCACCCGCAGCGCCAGCCCAAAAGCACGAGCACACCCACTCGCAGACCCACAAACACGCCACCAGCGAGGCGCTCCCATGAGCGAGCTGGCTGCCTCCCCTTTCATGGCCTGGCTGCTGGCCAATCCGCTGCTCGGCCCGCTGGTTGAATTCGGCTTCATGCGCAGCGCGCTGATCGGATGCGTGGCGCTTTCGCTGAGCGCCGCCCCGGTGGGCGTGTTCCTGATGCTGCGCCGCATGAGCCTGATGGGCGATGCCATGGCCCACGCCATCCTGCCCGGTGCGGCCATCGGCTATCTGGTGGCCGGCCTGTCGCTCACCGCCATGACCATTGGCGGCGTGTTCGCTGGCCTGGCGGTGGCGGTGGGCTCGGGCCTGGTGTCGCGCAACACGGTGTTGCGCGAAGACACCAGCCTGGCCGCCTTCTACCTGCTCTCGCTCGCGCTGGGCGTGCTCATCGTCTCGGTGCGCGGCAACAGCGTGGATCTGCTGCATGTGCTGTTCGGCACCGTGCTCGCGCTGGACGACTCGGCGCTGCTGCTGCTGGGTGGCATTTGCGCGGTCACGCTGACGGCGCTCGCCCTGCTCCACCGGCCGCTGGTGCTCGAATGCATGGACCCAGGCTTTCTGCGCCAGGTCAGTCGATGGAGCCCGGTGGCGCACTACGGTTTTCTGGGCCTGCTGGTGATCAACCTGGTGGCCGGCTTTCACGCGCTGGGCACGCTCATGGCGGTGGGCATCATGGTGCTGCCCGCGGCCACCGCGCGGTTCTGGGTGCGCCGCCTTGGCCCGCTGCTGCTGCTGGCCACCGGGCTGGCCCTGGCGGCCAGCCTCACCGGACTGCTGCTGTCGTACCACGTCGATCTGCCCACCAGCCCAACGATTGTGTTAACCCTCGGCGCGACCTATCTGCTGTCGCTGCTGTTCGCTCCCTACGGAGCGCTGCGCCATCAGCGCCCCGCCTCTTCCCACCTGCAAGCCTGAAACCCCAAAGGAAATCCCATGACCGTCTTCTCCCGCCGTGCCAGCGTTTTGTCTTTCATCGGTTTCGCCGCTGTCGCCCTCAGCCCCGCACTTCATGCGCAAAACACAGAACCGGTCAAGGCCGTGGCCAGCTTCAGCATCTTGGGTGATCTGGTCAAGCAGGTCGGGGGTGACCGCGTGAAGGTCGATGTGCTGGTGGGCGCCGGCAGCGATGCCCACGTGTTTCAACCCACGCCCTCGCAGGCCCGGCTGGTTGGCCAGGCTCAAATTGTGTTTTCCAACGGACTGGGCTTCGAAGGCTGGCTGACGCGCTTGCTCAACACCGCCAGCTACAAGGGCCAGCACGTGGTGGCAAGCCAGGGCATCAAGCCCATCGAGACCGAAGAAGGTGACCACGGTCACGGCCATAAGCACGGCCACAGCCATGGGGAGGCCGACCCGCACGCCTGGCAGTCCGTGCCCAACGTGGTGACCTACGTCGGCAACATTGCCAAAGGTCTGTGCGCCGCCGACGCCGCCGGTTGCGACACCTACAAAAAGAACGCCGCGGCGTACACCGCCGAGCTCAAGGCACTGGACACCGAAATCAAGGCCGCCTGGGCAGCCATCCCGACTGCGCAGCGCAAGGTGATTACCTCGCACGACGCTTTTGGCTACTACGCCAAAGCCTATGGCGTTAAGTTCCTGGCACCCCAGGGGGTGAGCACCGAGAGCGAGGCGTCTGCCAAAGGTGTGGCCCAGCTGGTACGCCAGATCAAAAAGGAAAAGATCAAGGCGCTGTTTGTCGAAAGCATCTCCGACCCCCGCCTGATTGAGCAGATCGGCCGCGAGACCGGCGTCAAGCCGGCGGGTGACCTGTTCTCTGATTCACTGTCCGACGCGCAGGGCCCCGCTCCGACCTATGTGGCGATGATGCGGTTCAACACCAACGCGCTCGTTCAAGCCATCACAGCCGTGCCTCGCTGATTGTTCGTGGAGGGCGTGAGCACCCCCGCCACACAGACCGCTAAGACGGTAGTTCCAGCCGATAGCCCACCGCCAGCTCGACGGTGTATTCGGCAAACGGTCCCTCGATCAGCAGGCAGGCAGCCAGCTGGTGCGCCGGCTTCATGTAGGCGTGGGCGCGCAAGGTGCCACCGGCTTCGTCC
>JAIFNE010000006.1 GCA_020047875.1 Hydrogenophaga sp. | reverse complement strand
ATTGTCGAGCGCCAGTCGCCCGACTACGTGCTGAGCCGCATCCGCGCCGGCGTGCTGGAACAGGTGACCACGGATCTGCTTGACGAGGCGGACGTGGGTCAGCGCATGCACGCCGAGGGCCTGGTGCACACCGGTTTTGACCTGTTGTTTGGCGGCGTACGCCACCGCATCGATCTGGCGCGGCTCACCGGCGGCCGTCAGGTGATGGTGTACGGCCAGACCGAGGTCACGCGCGATCTGATGGACGCGCGCCGGGCCGCTGGCCTGCCGACGGTGTACGAAGCCGCTGATGTGCAGGTGCATGACTTTGACACCAACAACCCGCATGTGACCTTTGAGAAAGACGGTCAGCGCCACACCATCCGCTGCGACTTCATCGCCGGCTGCGACGGGTTTCACGGCGTCTGCCGCGCCAGCGTCCCGCGAAATGCCATGAAGGAGTTCGAGAAGGTGTATCCGTTCGGCTGGCTGGGGCTGCTCTCGGACACCCCACCGGTCCACCACGAGCTGATTTACGTGAACCACACACGCGGTTTTGCACTGTGTTCTCAGCGCAGCGCCACGCGCAGCCGCTACTACCTGCAGGTACCGCTGACGGACACACTGGCGCAGTGGAGCGACGCCGCTTTCTGGGAAGAACTCAGGGAGCGCCTCGACCCCGAGGCCGCCAACCAGCTGGTGACCGGGCCAAGCATCGAGAAAAGCATTGCGCCGCTGCGCAGCTTTGTGACCGAGCCGCTGCGCTTTGGCCGCCTGTTTCTGGCGGGCGATGCGGGCCACATCGTGCCGCCCACCGGCGCCAAAGGCCTGAACCTCGCCGCCACCGACGTGAAGTACCTGACAGACGCGCTTGTCGAGTTCTACCGCGAGCAGTCAGAAGCCGGCATCGACGGCTATTCCAGGCGTTGCCTCAAGCGCATCTGGCGCGCCGAACGCTTCTCCTGGTGGTTCACGTCCATCATGCACAGCTTTCCCGAAGAAGGCGCCATTCACACCCGGCTGCAGGAGGCTGAGCTGGACTACCTGATGCACTCAGAGGCCGGCCTTCGAACCATCGCCGAAAACTACGTCGGTCTGCCGCTGGACTTCGGGCTCTGAGGCTGTCACCCGTTGTGCGGCTGTGACGCCCTGCGTGCGGTTAAATGACGACTCACACAACACCCGGACATCAGCACATGACCGCTGCCAGCACCGCCATCGTTTCGCTCAAGCCCCTGAAGCCGCTGCGCGGCGTGCGCGTGCTGAGCTTGGCGCTCAACCTGCCGGGGCCCGCGGCGCTGATGCGCCTCATGGCCATGGGCGCACGCTGCATCAAGATCGAGCCGCCCAGCGGCGACCCCATGGGCCAGTACAACCCGGCAGCCTATGGAACTCTGCACGACGGCATCCGGATCATTCGTCTCGATCTGAAATCGAGCCAAGGTCAGGCCGCGCTGCACAAGGCATTGGCAAGCACCGACCTGCTGCTCACCTCGTTTCGCCCGTCAGCGCTGACCAAGCTCGGCCTGGGCTGGAAGGCCTTGCACAAGGCCCACGCGCAGCTCTCGGTGGTGGCCATCGTCGGTGCGCCAGGCGCGCGAGCAGAAGAACCGGGGCACGACCTCACTTACCTCGCAGAGGCCGATCTGGTCACCGGGCTGGCATTGCCGGCCACCTTGTTTGCCGACATGGCGGGCGCCCTGATCGCCAGCGAGGCGGCGCTGAAAGCGGTGCTGGCGCAGAAAACCGGCGGCAAGGGCAGCTTTCAGCAGGTGGCGTTGTCAGACGCTGCTGCCTGGCTGGCGCTGCCGCGCCACTGGGGTCTCACACTGCCCCGCGGCGCGGTGGGTGGCGCCCATGCGCCGACGGCCGGGTGGCACTGGCCGCACTGGAGCCGCACTTCGCAGCAGCCTTGTGCACCGCAGCGGGTCTGCCTGCCGCCGACATCCGTACCCTGTTCGATCCCGCCACCCACGCCGCCATCGCGGCGTTCCTCGCTGGACGCACCCGCAGGCAGCTCAATCGGCTGGCCACCCGCCACGACATTCCGCTGCACACGCTGCCCTCATAATTTGCGTTTTTCAACACGCCTGCAGCCCCATGCGCAAACAAGGAACCGTGGTCCGCTGGGACGCCGAGCGCGGATTCGGCTTCATCCGCAGCCCCGACACCACCGCCGACATCTTTTTTCACCGCCGCGACTACAGCGAGAACCGGACGCCGGTAGAAGGCCTGGCCGTCACGTTTCAGGAAATCCATGTGGGTGGCAAAGGGCCGCGCGCTCTATCGGTCACGCTCACCACAAACACCATCGTGTCGCACGGGCCTGCGCTGGCAACAGACGATCCCGCACAGCTGCTCCCACGCACCCCCAGAACCGAGCGCGGACCGCGGACCACCCCACTGCACATCAAGAAGCGCGAAGACCGGCTTTACTGGTCGATGCTCGGGCTCATGGCGTTTTGGCTGCTGCTGTGGCTGGTCGGTATTGGCCTTGGCCGTTTTCCCTGGGTCATCCTGACCGCGGTGGCGCTGCTCAATCTGGCCACGTTCTATGTCTACTGGCGAGACAAAGACGCCGCCGTGCAAGGCGGCTGGCGCGCCAGCGAAAACCAGCTGCATGGTCTGGCGCTGCTCGGCGGCTGGCCCGGGGCCTGGTTTGCACAGCAGATCCTGCGCCACAAGTCCAGCAAGAAGGCCTTTCAAACGCTGTACTGGACCACCGTGGTAGCAAACCTGCTGGGGCTGATCGCCTGGATCGTCTGGCCGCCGTTTGGCGGCTGAAGTCTCAGCCGCGCGGCCCGATCAGCCAGGTTTGCGCCGCGGCGCGCCGCCCGCACGGATTGCGCTCCCGGTCTGCCGCGGCGGCAGGCCGGTGTGCTGCGTCAGCAGACGGCCCGGGGTGGGCTCCGAGGGCTTGGCGCCAGCCTTGACCACCGCAGCAGCCCGCTGGCTGGCCTTGCCCGCTGGGGTGCTGTTTTTGCGCCGTGCGCTCTGGTAGCCGCCATCGGTGAGCGGCTGGAAGGTCGGGATGAGGTGGTGCTTGCCGTTGCCGATCAGGTCTGCTCTACCCATGCCCTTCAAGGCCTCGCGCAGCAGCGGCCAGTGGTTGGGATCGTGGTAGCGCAGGAACGCCTTGTGCAGCCGGCGGCGCTTTTCACCGCGCACGATGTCCACCTTTTCTGCGCGCTGCGGGTCGCGGCTAATGCCTTTGAGCGGGTTCAGGTTGCTGTGGTACATGGCGGTGGCAGTGGCCATGGGACTGGGGTAGAAGGTCTGCACCTGGTCAGCCCGAAACCCGTTGCGCTTGAGCCAGACGGCCAAGTTCATCATGTCTTCGTCGCTGGTACCCGGATGCGCCGCAATGAAATACGGAATGAGGAACTGCTTCTTGCCAACCTCCTCGCTGTATTTCTCGAACATCTGCTTGAACTTGTCGTAGCTGCCAATGCCCGGCTTCATCATCTTGGACAGCGGCCCGCCTTCGGTGTGCTCGGGCGCGATCTTGAGATACCCGCCCACATGGTGCTGCACCAGCTCTTTCACATATTCCGGGCTCTTCACCGCCAGGTCGTAGCGCAGGCCCGAGCCGATCAGGACCTTCTTGATGCCGCGCAGCTCACGCGCACGTTTGTAGATCTTGATCAGGGGCCCGTGATCGGTGGTGAGGTTGGAGCAGATGCCGGGGTAAACGCAGCTGGGCTTGCGGCAGGCGGCCTCGATCTCGGGGCTCTTGCAACCCAGGCGGTACATGTTGGCGGTGGGCCCGCCCAGGTCGGAGACCACGCCGGTGAAGCCCTCCACCTTGTCGCGCATCTCCTCCACCTCGCGGATGATGGATTCCTCCGAACGGCTCTGGATGATGCGGCCCTCGTGCTCGGTGATGCTGCAGAAGGTGCAGCCACCGAAGCAACCCCGCATGATGTTCACGCTGAAGCGGATCATTTCCCAGGCGGGGATCTTGGTCACGCCGTCGTGCCGGCCATGTTCGTCGGCGTAGACCGGGTGCGGGCTGCGCGCATAAGGCAGATCGAACACATGGTCCATCTCGGCGGTGGTCAGCGGAATCGGTGGCGGGTTGATCCAGACATCGCGTGCGGTGGTGCCTTCGCCATGCGCCTGCACCAGCGCACGCGCGTTGCCCGGGTTGGTTTCCAGGTGCAAGACCCGGTTGGCATGGGCGTACAGCACCGCGTCGCTCTTCACCTTCTCGAAGCTCGGCAAGCGGATCACCGAGCGCTCGCGCGGCGGCGTTTTCACGCGCCCTTGCAGCGCCGGGTTGGGCACAAACTTCAACACCTTGGTGCCGGCGGGCGGCTCCATGGCGCCCGTCTCGCCCGACTCTTTCGCGCACGATTCGCCCTGTGCCTGCGCCTGCTCGCTGGTGGTGAGGTAGGGGTTCAGGTGGGCATCAACCCGGCCTGGCATGTCGACCTCGGTGGAGTCGATCTGAATCCAGTCTGCCGCCGTGGGGTCGCCGGGACGGCGCACAAATGCGGTGCCGCGCACATCGGTGATCTGCTCCACCGGCTCCCGGGCCGCCAGGCGATGGGCGATCTCCACCAGCGCGCGCTCGGCGTTGCCGTAGAGCAGCAGGTCGCACTTGGCATCCACCACGATGCTGCGGCGCACCTTGTCGCTCCAGTAGTCGTAGTGCGCGATGCGGCGCAAGCTGCCTTCGATGCCACCCAGCACGATGGGCACATCTTTGAACGCTTCACGGCAGCGCTGGCTGTAGACCAGCGCCGCCCGGTCGGGGCGCTTGCCACCCACATCGCCGGGGGTGTAGGCGTCGTCGCTGCGGATTTTTCGATCAGCCGTGTAGCGGTTGATCATGGAATCCATGTTACCGGCGGTCACGCCCCAGAACAGGTTGGGCCGGCCCAGCACCTTGAACGGCTCGGCGCTTTGCCAGTCGGGCTGGGCAATGATGCCCACGCGAAAGCCTTGCGCTTCAAGCACGCGCCCGATCACCGCCATGCCGAAACTGGGGTGGTCCACATAGGCATCCCCCGTCACCAGAATGATGTCGCACGAGTCCCAGCCCAGCTGCTCCATCTCGGCGCGGCTCATGGGCAGAAACGGCGCCACCCCGAACCGCTTGGCCCAGTAGGGACGGTAGCTGGTGATCGGCTTGGCGGCGCGCGCGAAGAAGGAGACGTCGATGGGGGCGTTCATGGGAGCCTAGAAGGTAACCCGCGAGTTTACGTTTGATACGCGTTTTGGGTCAGATCGGCCCGCAGCGCCCCTGCTGACAGCGCGGCGTTACAAGGCGATACGCCCACCGCCGTTCCTTGACGCTGGGCGTTGACTCCGCTCAACCGCGCTGAGCACCAACGCGCCAGACTGGCCATTGAGCAGTGACTGGCGGGGGTACACAACACAATCCACCGCCAGCTGCGTTTTGTGTTGTTCATCCATTCCTTCAAGGAGTTTTCATGAAAAAGCAAGGTTTGATCAAGGCGTTGGTGGTGGTCGGATCCTTGGCTGGCGTCGGTATGGCGCTGGCGCAGGATCA
>JAIFNE010000042.1 GCA_020047875.1 Hydrogenophaga sp. | reverse complement strand
CTCACCGCCCCCGCGATCCACAGCAAGGTCGGCCTGCGCGCCAGCATCACCGGCGAGATCGTCATGGACGAGGTCTTCGTGCCGGAAGAAAACGCCTTCCCGGATGTGCGCGGCCTCAAAGGCCCGTTCACCTGCCTGAACAGCGCGCGCTACGGCATCGCCTGGGGCGCACTCGGCGCCGCCGAAGACTGCTACTTCCGCGCCCGCCAGTACGTGATGGACCGCCAGCAGTTCGGCCGCCCGCTGGCTGCCAACCAGCTGATCCAGAAAAAGCTGGCCGACATGCTCACCGAGATCAGCCTGGGCCTGCAAGGCTGCCTGCGCCTGGGCCGCATGAAAGACGAGGGCACCGCTTCAGTGGAACTCACCAGCATCTTGAAGCGCAACAGCTGCGGCAAAGCGCTGGACATCGCCCGCCTGGCCCGCGACATGATGGGCGGCAACGGCATCAGCGACGAGTTCGGCGTGGGTGAACCTGGAGGTGGTGAACACCTACGAGGGCACCCACGATGTGCATGCGCTGATTCTGGGCCGGGCGATTACCGGGATCGCGGCGTTTGCGAACTGAATGGGTCCCTTCAAAGACTGCCTGCTGCTGCATTGCGCCCCCCATTGCCATGAAGGTCTGAGACGCGACGGCCTTGAAACCCCTAATTTGGTGCGGCCGCCGCGGTGGGTCGACCTACAACAGCACCAAATGTGTGCGCAGCGTTTGGTCGTAGTGTTCTGATTGTCTTATACGAACTGCAGCCCTGTGACAGCATTCAACCGAACATCCGCAGCAATACACTCGAAAAATCCGGACAGACTGGCATGGGTCTTGCGTTTTGGACCATGCGAATTCTCTCGCGCCCTCAAGGATTTTTGGTATGAAACTTCCCTCAGCCATGGGAACGACCCCCAGGCACGCATCTATCTTTAAGTCGCCGCTACTTTCGCCTACCCCAGCACTGTTCGCTGTGGATGGGTCGAGCCGCCCTTGGGCGCGCTCGGTAGCCATGTGCTCAGCTGGTCTCATCTTGGCCGGCCTGATCTCCGGCTGCGGTGGCTCGGACAACGACACAGCGCAGGTGGATACAACTCCACCCCCGGTGATTTCAGCTGAGCGCGCAGCCGCACTCAGCGTGGATCTGCAGGCGGTGGTGGACACGCCATCGAAGAATCTTGCTTCACTGGCAGTGGTAGCCGTCAAGGGTGGTCAATTGGCCTATCAAGGCTCCTTCGGTAGTCGCCAAATTGACAATACCGACCCGAGCAAGAGTCTGCCTGCGAATGACCAAACCAAATATCGCATCGCTTCAATTTCCAAGACCGTGACGGCCATTGCTGTGATGCAACTGGTAGAGCGTGGGCAAATCAACCTGGATGCAGACGCTTCGTCGTACTTGCCCTTCACCCTGCGCAATCCGGCATTTCCAAGCGCCATGATCACACCAGCCATGTTGCTGAGCCACACTGGCAGCATCCGGGATGACGAGGGATACAACCTGTCAGTCACCCAGGCCATTTCAAGCTACTTCATACCAGGCGGAACCAACTACGGCAGCGGAGGCGCGTGGGGTTCGCGGTCGCCAGCTGACAACTACTTCGTCTACACCAACCTGAACTACGGGCTGCTGGCGAGCATGGTCGAACATGTCACGGGCAAGCGCTTCGACGTTTATGCCAAGGAAAACATTTTCGATCCACTGGGCGTCAAGGCCAGCTTTAACCCCCAGCACTTCGCCGATGCCGATTTCACCAACATCGCCACGTTGTATCGGAAGCGAACCGGCTCGGCCTGGGACCCAGCGGGTCCTTGGGTACCTCAGTGGGACAACTTCGGTGGCGTGCGCCCGACAGTGAGTCCGGGCGATGCCGCCCTCCTCGCCAGCTATGTGCCGGGCACCAATGGCACCTTGTTCGGACCCCAGGGCGGCCTGCGAATTTCGGCACTGGACCTGTCAAAAATCATGCGTTTGCTGATGGGCGGAGGTGAAGTGGACGGGGTGCGCATTTTGCAGAAGCCCACCGTGGACAGCATGTTCACACCTCGGTGGACTTACACAGCGACACCCTCCAACGGCAACAATTATTATGGTTTGTTTCGCTCGTGGGGACTGGGCGTTCAGCTGTTCACTGCCACAGAAGATGCTGGCACCGGCGACAAGATCACCCAAACGGGCAGTCTGAAATGGGCTGGCCACTTGGGCGATGCCTATGGTTTGTTTTCGGGCATGGTGTTTGATCCTGCCACGGGTAATGGCATGATTTACATCATCGGCGGCGTCGGGGCTAACCCGGACTCGGCTGCGCTGGGCCAGTACTCCACCTTTTACCGGTGGGAAGAGCAAATCCTGTCTGCTACCTACCAGAGGGTGTTCGGTACGCCGTAGTGGTGCTACCGTGCTCCGGCATTTACGGTAAACCAAAAACTCTGTTAAAGCGGCCCTGCCTTCTGCAGGGCCGCTTCTGCTCTTGCGCACCGGATGCAAGCACGCATGTGGGTGTCAGTCCGTCACGAGCTGGCCACGGCGAGTAGAGCGCAACAGCGGCGGCAAGGCCCGCGACATGATGGGCGGCAACGGCATCAGCGACGGTGAACCTGGAGGTGGTGAACACCTACGAGGGCACCCACGATGTGCATGCGCTGATTCTGGGCCGGGCGATTACCGGGATCGCGGCGTTTTCGAATTGATCCGTTCGGCGCTCACCTCAGGAAGGGCTGCCCAAGGCAGCGCTTCCTGCCTTGGCGTGGTCTTTCAGCGAAGTTCGACACTGTTGAGAGATTCCTGTCGCTTCCAGTTTCATCTCGACTTCGTCCAGTCCCGGCGCGAACCCGTCTGGCCGGAGGAATTGCACCTCAAAGCCATGGCGCTCGAAAAAACCCTGACTGTGTTGTGAAGTGGTCAGGCGCACGGAGCGAACAGAGGTGCTCAGTGCGATGGCTTGCAGCCGCAGCCGCAACAGGAGCGCACCAAGGCCCTGCCGTTGGTGATCGCGGCGGACCATGCCCCAGCAGAGGCTGGCCACCTGAGCGTCACGACTGAGGGTGAAACCGCCGCAGGCCAACAGCGCACCACCGTCGAGCACCACGAGATAGCGGCTCGCGGCGACATCCAGGAACTCGGTGAAATCTTGTTGCTCGCCCTCGCAGAAGAAGTGCGGCACGTTGGTCTCAAACAGCGCGATACACGCACCGCGGTCCGAGGCCTGGTAGGCCCGGTGGGTCGGTTGCATGCGTGCGCCGGGTCGCTCTTCAGGCCAACCGCTGGGCGACATACACGCCGTAGCTAAAAAATGCCTTGTGCGCCTCATACAGCGCGATCTCATGCTCGTGTTCAGCCACGACGGCCCGGGCCGCTTCGCTGTGGTGATGTCGCTGCAAGAAGCCGTTGAACCCGGCCTGTAAGGGGCGGTAGTAGTTGTCCAGCCAGCAATGCTCTGGCAGCACGAAGTAGCCCAGGGGGGAATAGCCGTGCCGCTCCAGCACGCCCAGCTTGGCGGATGCGGTGCCGACTTCGGGGTACTCGCGCTCCCAGTGTGCTTGCAGTTCGGACGGGCGATGCTCGGTGGTCCAGGTGAGCTCGGACACGACGAGCACGCCGCCGGGCTTGAGGAAGCGCCGCCAGCTTCTCACGCCATTTTCAAAACCCATGTTGTAGATGGCACCCTCGGACCAGATCAGGTCGAACTGCCCATCGACAAAAGGCAGCGCGTCCATGGATGCCGCCAGCGTCGTCACGCGGTCGGCCAGGCCGGCGGCTGCGTTGCTATGCTGCAACTCAGCCAGGAAGGCCGGCAGAAAATCCACCGCGGTGATCTGCGCCAGCGGCAGCAGCCGACCCAGCGCTTGGGTGGACGCGCCGGTGCCGCAGCCGATATCGGCAACGGTTAGCGGCAAGGCTGGATCGAGACCGGTCAGGCGCAGCGCGAGCGCGGTTTGCGTGTCGCCACCCGGTCCCTGGCGAGGATTGGGCTGGTGAAGGTCGATGAGCAGGTCGAGGTTGTCCATGGCGTGAATGGGGCGGTCAGCCGAGATGCGTGTTGACTGCGTTCGGGAACAAGGCCGAAACCGGCTTGGCTCGCACCCGAACGCTCGGGAAAGCAGAAATGTCGCAGGTCATTGCTCTGGAGCAGTCCGAGCGATGATAAATCCCAGCGCTCCGTTGCCGACCACGCGCGGCGGCGCCTGCACGGCTGCCGTTGCAATCAGCTTGGACACGAATCCGGACAAAAGCGCGCCACCCCCCCCCGAACTGCCGGTGCGTGCGTCCGACAGACTCGAAAAGAGGGGGCATGTCTGCAGAGTCACACCCGCCGCGCAAAGCCTGGCGAGCCCAGCCCAGCCACGGCGTCATCGGCAAAGGCCGTTCCGGCCTCGTCGGCCACATGAAACACCGCGTCAGCCCCCAGTTCGCGCAGCGGGGCGATCTCGTCGCGGTATTGCACGATGGCGGCAATGTGCCCGGCGAAGGCGCGGTGCTTGAGCTGCTGCAGGGCGTAGAGATTGCCCGCGTGCGACGGCATGGCCAGCAGCACCAATTTCAGCGGCCCGCCCACCACCAGCTTATCCCAGAAGTCGGAGTCCACCGCGTCACCTTCAATCACCTCGCGGCCGGCGGCGAGGTGGGCGGTGAGTTTGTCCGGGTTGTTGTCCACGCCCAGCACGCGCAGGCCATGCTCAGCCACCAGGCGCTCGTAAGCACCGCTACCGATGCGGCCCATGCCGAGCACCACGGCATCGACCTCGCCCAGGTGGATCGGCTGGTCGGCGGCCAGCAGTGTTGACGATTCCAGCCGGGACAGCGGCACCTTGTAGCGGGCGTAGAGCTTTTCGCTGGCCGCATTCAGGGGCGCCGCCAGCACGAAGCTGCCTGCCAGCGCCAGCGAAATCACCACCAGCCATTCGGCTGACAGCCAGCCGGCGGTGGCGGCGATGGCGGCCACGATGAGGCCGAACTCCGAGTAATTGGTGAGCGCCAGGGTGGACAGCACGCCGGAGCGCGTGCGCAGCCCGAAGCGCATCAGCAGCAGGTGATACAGCGCGCTTTTCAGCGGCAGCGCGAGCAGCAGCAAAGCGGCCATCACCACCATCGACAGGTTGGGCAATGCCCCCAAGCCGACGCTGATGAAAAAGCCCACCAGAAACAGCTCTTTGAGGTGGAAGAGCGATTTCGCCAGCCCGGCTGTGGCGGGATGGGACGCCAGCAACATGCCCACGATCAGCGCACCGAGGTCGCCCTTGACGCCCACCGCCTCAAACAGGCTGTAACCCACCACCAGCGACAGGAAAGCGCCATACAGCACCTGCAGGTCGCCATGGCCCACGCGGTCCAGCGCCCGCTTCATCAGCTTGGCCGCCGGCCACAGCAGCACCAGACAAAGCGCCCAGGGGCTGGGCAGCTGGCCGGAGGACGCGCTCAGAAAAATGACGGCAAAAACGTCTTGCATGACCAAAATGCCGATGGCAACGCGACCGTAAAGCGACCCCAGCTCGCTGCGGTCTTCCAGCACCTTCACCGCAAACACGGTGCTGGAAAAGCTGAGCGCAAAGCCCAGCAGGACCATGGCTGTCCAGCCCAGCTCGGTGGCCAGCGCCAGCCCCATGAGTTTGAACACAAACAACACGCCGGCCAGCAGCAGGGTGGAGCCCACGATGTGCAGGCTGGCCGATGCCCAGACCTCGGTCTTGAGCAGCGTCTTGATGTCGAGCTTGAGCCCGATGGTGAACAGCAGCAGCGTCACCCCCAGGTTGGCAATGGTGTCCAGCGCGGGCGTGCGCTCGAAACCCATGGCGTTGAGCGCAAAGCCGGCAGCCAGAAAGCCGATCAGCGGCGGCAGCCTGACCAGTTGCACCGCAAAGCCGGCCGCAAAGGCCAGCGCAATCATCAGAGGTTCCATGAGGGTTCCGTTGCAAGGTCCATGCCGGTCCGTGGTGGTGCTCAACCGGAGCGTCATGCACCAGACCTGGGGAGCGACTGTAGCGGCATGGGTCCGGTCGGTCGATCGGCGTTGCGCCATCACCGGGCTGGAGACTGTGCACTTCACGACGCCGGCCGGTCCAGCCCTGGCACGCTTTCTGATAGCGTTCCCTCATGGCCATTTCCCTCGACTTTCTGACCCTGCCGCTGCTGGTTGCCGCGGCGCTGGTGTTTCTGAGCGTGCTGGCGGGCGTGTTTTCGGCGCGGGCCGGCTTCTTGCTGGTGTTTCTGGTCGCGGGCATGCTGGCCGGGGAGGACGGGCCAGGCGGGCTGGCTTTCGACGATTTCCGGTTGAGCTTTGTGGTGGGCAACGTGGCGCTGGCGGTGATCCTGCTCGACGGCGGTTTGCGCACCGACTTCACCACTTTTCGCACTGGGCTCAGGCCCTCGCTGCTGCTGGCCACGCTGGGCGTGCTGGTGAGCACGGCCGTGACCGGCGCAGCCGCCTGGTGGCTGCTCGACCTGAGCTGGCCGCTGGCGTTGCTGCTGGGCGCCATCGTGGGCTCGACCGACGCTGCAGCGGTTTTCTCGCTGCTCAAATCCTCGGGCGTGAAGCTCAACGAGCGGGTGGC
>JAIFNE010000036.1 GCA_020047875.1 Hydrogenophaga sp. | reverse complement strand
TTCCGCCGTCACCGCAAGAAAACGACCGCGCAGATCATCGACAACGCCATCACCGCCACCATCAGCCGCACCATCATCACGCACGGTTCGACCGAGGTCATGGTGCTGTCGATGCTGCTGTTTGGCGGCCCGACGCTGTATTACTTCGCGCTGGCGCTGACCATCGGTATTTTGTTCGGCATTTACTCGTCGGTTTTCGTGGCCTCTGCCATCGCCATGTGGCTTGGTGTCAAGCGCGAAGACCTGATCAAGGGCGGTCCCAAGAAAGAAGGCGATCCAGACGACCCGAATGCTGGGGCGGTGGTGTAGGAGTCCGCTCGGGCTTGGGAGGCGTTGGCTGCAGATCGGTCGCAGGGCGACAGGTCGGGTGGGGCTCTACCGTGATTTTTCTCACATCCGTGTCATACTTAAAACACTGTGGCCCCATCTGATCAGCATGCGTCATCCTTGGCCAAACAGGCCCGTGAACTGTTCGTGGTTCACGCGGGGCGCATGCTGCCGGAGCTGGCCAAAGCGTGCGACAAATGCCTGACCGGCATTCTGGATCAGGCCGGTTCTGCCCGGGAGATTCAGGCCCGCCGCGATGCCTGGACTGGTTTCCAAAACCAGCATCTGGCCTGGATCAACCACAGCCGCAAAGCCTTGCAGCGGTCCTTGCTGCCGCGCGCAGCCCCTGCGCTGGAGGCGCAAACCACCGGTGGTCGCCTGGAGCTGGTGGCCGAGGGCAGCATGGATGACCAGATTCTGGCGTCTCGTCTGGCAATGCTGGTGCTGGAGAAAGCGTCCACCGAACTCAACGATCTGCGGCTGCGTATCCAGCATCTGGAGAGGTGCCAGGAGCTGCCTCGCGGCGACGCGTTGCTGCCCGATGTGACGGCCCGCGTACTGGTTGACCAGTGGCTGGCGGCGGGCATGTCGCGCGATGCCTGGCAGCTGGTGCAGCCCGCCATGGCGCCGGTGATGGCGCTTAGGATGCACGAGGCCTACAAGGCGGCCAACGAGTTCCTGGTGTCCAGCGGCGTGATGAAAGAGATCGATCTCCAGTCGCTTGTGAAGCGGGCGCCGGGCGCTCGCAGCAGTGGCAAGTTGCCCAACCCGGCGCCGCCCGAGGGCGAATCGGGCCGCGACGTTTCCGGAGCAGGCTTCTCCAGCAGCGTTGGTGGTGCAATGGGTGGTGGTTCGGGTTTTGGTGCGAGCGCCGGTGCTCAGCAGCGCGCTCGGAATGGCGCTGCGCCGGGTGGTCGCAGCGCCGATTCGGGCGTCGGTTCCAGCGGGCTGGGCATGCCCAGAAGCGGTCGGGCGTCCATGGGTTCGTCCGCTGAGGGTGTACACGAAGAGACCCGCATGATGACCAGCTCCACCCCGCTGGCGCGTGCGCGCATGCGGGCGCAGGGCGTGGTCGGTCGGCTCAAGCGGCTGTTGATGGACAAGGTGGGTGGCGACTTCGAGGCCACGCAGTTGCTGCCGCCTCCATCGCCACGCTTGCAGCAGGCGATGGCCCAGGCCACGCCAGCGCCCGTCACAGGGATCGGTGACGCCGGCTCCCAGAGTGGATCTGCTGCCTACGCGGCGGGCCCGGTGCAGGTGGCACAGGCCGCGACCGCCCTGCGCCAGCGATCTGCCGAACTCAAGCAGGCCGCATCGACCGCGTCGGAGAAAGCCACCATCGAGGTGGTGGCGCTGATGTTTCAGGCGATCCTGGCTGAGGAGCGCATTCCGCCCAGCGTGCGCGTCTGGTTCGCGCGTCTGCAGATCCCGGTGCTGCGCGTGGCGCTGGCCGAGCCCGAGTTTTTCAGCGCGCTGCAGCACCCCGCGCGCCGGCTGATCGACCGCCTGGGTTCCTGTGTGCTGGGTTTCGAGAGCAACGTGGGTTCGGCCGCGCTTGAGGCCGAAATCAAGCGTGTGGTGCAGGTGATCGAGCAGTACCCGGAAACGGGGCGTCGGGTGTTCCAACTGGTGTACGACGAGTTCGAAAAGTTTTTGTCCACGTTCCTCAGCGAGCAGGGCAGCGCCAGCCGTTTCGTGAGCGTGGCGCAGCAGGTCGAGCAGAAGGAAACGCTGGCGGTGCAGTACACGATTGAACTGCGCAAGCTTCTCGATGATGTGCCGGTGCGCGATGAAATTCGCGACTTTTTGTTCAAGGTGTGGGTCGAGGTGCTGGCGCTGGCCAGCGTGCGCCACGGCCTGCAGCACCAGGAAACCACAGCGCTCAAGCAGGTGGCGACCGATCTGCTGTGGGCGGCCAGCGCCAAACCCGACCGCAACGATCGGGCCCGCGTGATCCAGCAGCTCCCTCACCTACTGCAGCGCTTGCGCCAGGGCATGGCGCTGCTGGGCTTTCCGACCGGATTGCAGGACCAGCACATCAAGTCGGTGAGCGACATTCTGGCCGACGCTTTCATGTCGCGGACCGAACCGATTCCCCAGGAGCGGCTGGATCGCCTGTCGCAGCGGCTCGCGCATCTGGAAGATTTTCTGCCCGAGGGCGGTGTGGGCGATCTGGATCTGGACAACGAGAGCATCGAGATGATCACCGGCGTGGACGCCAGCAACATCGAGGTGATCACCCAGGGGGGCAGTCAGCCCAACGAGGCCATGCGCGCCTGGGCGGTGGAGCTGCAGATCGGCACTTGGTTCGGACTCGACCACAATGGCAGGCTCAATAGCGTGCAACTGGCTTGGCGCAGCCAGCGCGGTCAGCTTTATCTGTTTGTCACCAACAACGGCCGTTGCTACCTGATTCAATCGGCCCGTGTGGCTGCCTATCTGCAGGCCGGCCTGCTCGTGCCGAGCGAAGAGGAAGCGCTGACAGTCCGCGCCACACGCGATGCGCTGGCCAAGCTCGATGCCAATCCCGAGCGGCTTTTAGGCTGACCCACCCCCGCGCCGCGCCTGTGGCGCGGCACCCCCTCAAGGGGGCAACGCTGGTGGCCCGGCAGAGCCGGTTCCACGGCGTTCTGGGTTTGCGCTTTGGGCTCTCTTAACCCTGGCCCAGACGCTGCAGCAAGCCGCCGGGTAAGCGCCCCACTGCGTCCTGCAGCTCCAGCTCCAGCAGGCGGGCTTGCAGCGTGGCGGTGTCCAGGCCGGTGCGGGCCTGCAGCGCGTCCAGGCTGACCGGGTCAAACCCCATGGCCTTCAGCAGGCCTTGCGGATCGTCCGGCGACTGGTTGGCTGCCGCGGTTTCCAGCGGGGCGTCCGACGCCGTCATGCGCAGGTCTTCCAGAATGTCCTGTGCCGACTCGACCAGCTTGGCGCCTTGGCGAATCAGGGCGTGGCAGCCGCGTGACTGGGGGGCGTGAATTGAACCCGGGATGGCGAACACCTCGCGCCCCTGCTCGGCCGCCAGGCGCGCGGTGATCAGCGAGCCCGAGTGCAGCGCCGCTTCGACCACCAGCGTGCCTTGCGACAACCCGGCAATCAGCCGGTTGCGGCGTGGGAAATTGCCAGGCAACGGTGGCGTGCCCAGCGGGTACTCGCTGATCAGCGCGCCCTGCTCCGCGATGCGGTGGGCCAGCGCCAGATGCCGCTTCGGATACACGCGATCCAGCCCGGTACCGACCACCGCGAGCGTGGGCGCTCCGCCCGCCAAGGCCCCTTCGTGGGCAGCGCCGTCCACGCCCAGGGCCAGGCCTGACACCACGCACACCCCGGCCTCAGCGAGTGCCTGCGCAAACTGGCGTGCGTTCTGTTCGCCTTGCGGCGTCGGGTTGCGGCTGCCCACGATGGCCAGGCGCTGGGGATGTTGCAGGGTTTCGATCTGCCCAAGCACGTAGAGCAGCAGCGGCGGGTCGGCCATCTGCAGCAGTTCGCTCGAAAACCGCGGGTCATCCAGGGTCAGAATGTGGCGGTTGCTGCCGCTGGACAGCCAGTTGGTAGCGGTGTCGATGGACGCCGCCAGATCGTCAGGCGCAACCAGAAGGGCCTGCGCCAGCCGAGGGCCGACCACCGCGTGCAGCGCAGGCCGCTCCTGCTGAAAAACCGCTTCGGGAGGCCCGAAGGCAGCGAGGAGCTTGCGTGCGCTGTCCGGGCCAACCCCGGGTGTGCCGAGCAAACGCAGCCAAGCGGCCAGCTCGTGTGGAGCCATACCGCCTGGGCCGCTCAGGGGTTGGTAAAGGTGTCGCCCACCTTGACGCCGTCGCGGATCTCCAGCACCAACGCGTAAGACAGGCGATCAAAAGTCTGGAAAACCATCATCAGTCCATTGCGTTCACCGGGCAGGCGCAGCAGCGGGCGGGCTGCGTCGGTGCGATCGGCCAGCGTGCTGTTGTCGCGCAACAGCGCCAAAACGTGGCCGCGTTCCATACCGTCGTTCTTGCCGCGGTTGATCACCACCACCTGGTTCTGCGCGGCGTAGGTCACCGCGTTGCCATGGACCGACACAATCTGCCCGGCCTGGGTACCGGCAGGGGCACGGGGCACGAAAGCGGAAAGGTCGCGCGCCGGCTCGGGCAGCAAGCGGTCACCCACCCGCATTTCTTCCTTGGCCGCGATGATGTCGATGGTGGCAGGCACCAGCACAGCCTGGCCCGTGCCGTCGGCTGCCGCCACCGCACCGACAGACTCGCCGCGTTCCAGCACCGCCTTGCCCAGGTACTGGGCCTCGTAGCCGAGGGTCTCGTTGGTGCTCGGGTCTTTCAGCGGCACCGCGTTGCGGAACACCCGAAAGCCGTTGGGCTGACCGTCTGCCAAGGTAAGCGGTGTGCCGGGCGCGCCGCTGCTGTAGGCGCCCCGGGCGTAGGCGCGGTCACCGCGGCTGAGCAACACGCGTGTCTCGGGGGTGGCCACGATGCGCGGCGCTCGCGCCAGCATGGCCTCATCGACGATCAGGGATTCGGTCAGGAAGGCTTCGATGGCCTGCAGGGAAATGGGCGGTACCGCTGACTCGTTCAGGCTCTCCGAGCGGACCCGCGGCGATACCTTCACCGTGTTCATGGCGCCACCTGGCGCGCGGGTCGACAGGGTGGCGCGTCCGGTGGAGGTGTCCAGATACAGCGTCTGGCCCGGGAAGATCAGATGCGGGTTGCGGATCTCATCCAGGTTCATGCCCCACAGCTCCGGCCAGCGCCAGGGGCTCTTGAGGAACATCTGCGAGATGTCCCACAAGGTGTCGCCGCGCTTGATCGTGTAGCTCTGCGGCGCGTTGGGCGCCAGTTCGGACAGCGC
The DNA here is from genome assembly GCA_020047875.1 of Hydrogenophaga sp. Classification (GTDB taxonomy): domain Bacteria; phylum Pseudomonadota; class Gammaproteobacteria; order Burkholderiales; family Burkholderiaceae_C; genus Hydrogenophaga. Next base: position 1,512 of record JAIFNE010000036.1, on the reverse strand, counting down.
CACGCCAGCCTGCGCGGTCTGATTCGCGGTGGCGCGCTGGCTGGGTGTGATGGGGAAACTGGGCTCGCGCTGGGCCCAGGCTGCACTGCTCAGCAGGCTGCTCGCCAAGGCACAGGCACCGATCAGCGGGCGCAGGCGCGGCTGGGAGGGAGAAGCGGCGGGCGAGACGGTGTGGATTGGCATGAAGGGGCCCTGGGGCATGCGCGGCCGGTCAAACGGACCGCCGAACACAAATTCGGCGCGTGATCGAGGCAGCATTTTGATCTTGACAAGTCGCATTTGATTTTGCGCCCAAGCCTTTGATTAGGCAATGTTAATGGTCTGGTGCGGCATCGCATTGCCAGAAATTTGACGGAAAATAGAGACAAATTCTCCACCCTTCGAGAGGGATCGCCGAACACCAGACCGCTCGTCACCGACGGGAGGCTACACGCGGCGCCCGCGCACGCCATGCCAGCTGCCCAGCCATTGCCCATTCTGTGTTTCCCCGATCCCCGCCTGCACACCGTCGCGCGCCCGGTGGCTGCGGTGGACGAGCGCATTCGCCTGCTGGTTGACCGCATGTTTGCCACCATGTACGAGGCCAACGGCATTGGCCTGGCCGCCACCCAGGTGGATGTGCACGAGCGTCTGGTGGTCATCGACGTGAGCGAAGAGCGCAATCAACCGATGGTGCTGATCAACCCCGAAATCGAGTGGGCCAGCCCGGAAAAGCGCAAGGGCGAGGAGGGCTGCCTTTCCGTGCCGGGTATTTACGACGGGGTGGAGCGGTCCATCGCGGTGCGGGTGCGCGCGCTCGATACCGCCGGCCAGTCGCGCACGGTGGAGGCCGAGGGCATGCTGGCCGTGTGCATTCAGCACGAGATGGACCACCTGCTGGGCAAGGTGTTCGTCGAGTATCTGTCGCCGCTCAAGCGTGACCGCATCAAGAGCAAGCTGCTCAAGGCGCAACGCGAAGCGCAGCGGGCGTGATGCGACAGTCAGGCGCCAGTGGCATGGGTGGTGGCGGGTTGCGCTGGCTGGCGCTTGCCCTGGCCGCACTCCTGGCCGGTTGTTCGCTGATGCCCGAGCGGGTGCCGCTGGGCGCCACACAGGGCGAGATCGAATCCCGCCTGGGGCGCCCGACGGCGATGCATGCGCTGCCCGAGGGCACCCGGCTGCAGTATTCGCGTCAGCCCGCAGGCCAGCAGGTCTACAACCTGGATCTGGGAACTGACGGCCGTTTGCAGCAGGTCGAGCAGGTGATGGATGCCGGCTGGCTGCAGCGTGTGGAGGTCGACCGCTGGACCCGGGAAGACGCCCTGCTTCACCTGGGCCGTCCGGCGCTGGTGGAGCGGGTGGCGCGCTGGGATGGCGACATCTGGACCTACCGGTTTCAGGAGGTCACGGTGTCCAGGCAGGTGCATTTGCATCTGGACCGCGCTGGCGTGGTGCGCCGGGTGATGTTCACCGATGAGCCGCAGCCCGACGATCTGATGGACCTCCCGCACTGACGCCGCGCCGTCGCCTCCC
>JAIFNE010000016.1:1471-7252 GCA_020047875.1 Hydrogenophaga sp. | reverse complement strand
GCGATCTGCGTCTTGTCGCCCATCTCGGCGAGAAAGAAGGCGACCACGGTGGTACCGAACACACCCAGGCTCAGGCCCTTGGCATCGGTCTCGTCTTCGTCGATCTTGTCGGGGATCAGCATCCAGACCGCGATGGCGATGAAGGAGCCGCCGATGATCCAGCGCAGCCACTGCGGGCCGATGGCGTCGGCCACCCACTGCCCCACGGCGCCGGCCAGCGCGTGGTTGGCGAGCGTGGCGACCAGAATGCCCAGCACGATGGGGATGGGCTTGCGGAACTTCGCCGCGAGCAACACCGCGAGCAGCTGCGTCTTGTCGCCCATTTCACCGAGGGCGACGACGCCGGTTGAGACCAGAAATGCTTCCATGAATTGGGTTTCCTCGGGCCAGACCAGATGAACGACCACAACGCGACCCCGGCCCTACCGGAGGCATTGTGGTCACAGGTCTTGCCAAGCTGGTGCTGACCGCGCCATGGCCGTGAGGGCCAAGTGTGTTGACGCGGTCCCCTGCAAGGTGCAAGGCGGCTACTCCCCCATGACGGGTGAGCGTGGAGTGTAGACGACCACGCGAAGCGTGGGGGCTACGATCTGGCGCCGGGCCGCCCCAAGCCGGATCAGCTCCCTCGGGGGGCAGCGACCCGCGAAGCGGCGAAGCGTGGGGGCCATCCCTCAGTTGCTGAATTTGAACACCGCGGTGCTCGCCAGCAGGTTGGGCAGGCGGCGGACCTCCTGGCCTTCATGCAGGCCAAAGCTGTCGTCCACCCGCAGGCCGCAACTGCGCGCCAGCACCTCGAAATCGGCGTAGGTGCCGACGCGGATGTTGGGCGTGTCGAACCACTGGTAGGGCAGGCGCTTGGTGACCGGCATGCGGCCCTGCAGCACCGCCAGGCGGTTCGGCCAGTGCGCAAAGTTGGGAAAAGCCACCACCCCGGTGCGGCCCACGCGCGCGGTCTCGCGCAGCATGGTTTTGGCGTTGCGCAGGTGTTGCAGGGTGTCGATCTGCAAGACGATGTCAAACGAGCCGTCCTCAAACACCGCCAGACCGTCTTCGAGGTTGAGCTGCAATGCAGGCGAGCACCTTGGCGTCGTCAATCTCCACCCCATAGCCGGTGCAATCGCGCGTGGCCTGCAGATGGGCCATGAGGGCGCCGTCGCCACAGCCCAGATCGAGCACGCGCGCGCCACGGGGCACAAGACGGGCAATGCTGTGCATCACGCTGGCTTCGGTCATGCGGTGATCCCCTGCGCCACGGTGTGTTCGAAATAGGCGCGCACCGCCGAAAGCATCGTGTCCGTGCGGCGCGTCGATCTCGGCGTAGCTCACTTCGCGCCGATTCTCCAGCAGCGCCTTGACGATTTCGCGGCTGCGCGCGGGCGAGAAGCGCCAGTCGGTGGTGAAGCTGACCAGCAAGAACTTGGCGCTGGCACGCGCCAACGCCGCACTGAGGCGTCCGCCATGCGCGCGCGCCGGATCGAAGTAGTCGAGGGCGCGGGTGATCAGCAGGTAGGTGTTGGCGTCGAAGTAGTCGCTGAACTTGTCGCCCTGGTGGCGCAGGTAGCTCTCGATCTGGAACTCAACGTCTTGCGTCGAGTAGCGGTAGGCAGTCATAGGAGCTGCGCGATCCGGCGCCGGGCCGCCCCAAGCCGGATCAGCCCCTGGACCCGGCGTGGACCGGGTCCCTTCCCGGTCCTGGGGCAGCGAACCACGCGCAGCGGGGAGCGAGGGGGCCAGGTTTCGGCCGAATTTCTCGTTCATCACGTCGTCGCTCAGGTACGTGATGTGTCCGATCATTCGGGCGATGCGCAGGCCGCGGCGCGGCAGCGTGCCTTCGCGCAGATAGTGGCCGCCACGGAAATCGGGGTCGGTCACGATGGCGCGGCGCGCCACTTCGTTGAAGGCAATGTTCTCGGCGTTGAGGTTGGGCGCGCTGGCCACCACCACCGCGTGCCGCACGCGGTCGGGGTACTGCAGCGTCCACGACAGCGTTTGCATGCCGCCCAGGCTGCCGCCCATCACCGCTGCCAGCTTCTGGATGCCCAGCGCATCGAGCAGCCGCGCCTGGGCGTTCACCCAGTCTTCCACCGTGACCACCGGGAAGTCGGCGCCCCAGGGCTCGCCCGTTGCCGGGTTGGTGTGGGTCGGGCCGGTGGAGCCAAAACACGAACCCAGGTTGTTGACGCCGATGACAAAGAACCGGTTGGTGTCCAGCGGCTTGCCGGGGCCGATCATGTTGTTCCACCAACCTTCACTGCGCGGCAGCGGCTGACCGCTGGCATCGGCGTACCAGCCGGCTACATGATGCGATGCATTGAGCGCGTGGCAGACCAGCACCGCGTTGCTGCGATCGGCATTGAGCACGCCGTAGGTTTCAAAGACCAGCTCGTAGGCAGGCAGGAGCGCGCCGCTCTGCAAGGGCAGAGGTTCGGCAAAATGGCGCGTCTGGGGCGTGACGATCAAAGGAATCCACCTCGGGCACAGAAACGGCCTGTGCAAAAAAATCCCGGTGCCACAAGGTGCGAGACCGGGAGTCTCTTCCTTCAGGACAACGTATTAGCGGCATTTGTAGAGCGCCCGCAATCCGGACAAATTGGCGCTGGGGAGAGTATAGATTTAAGCCGAGATCGGGCGTCTGCTGACCCGCCGCTGCCGGGCAAACCGGCATCGCATGCCCCCGGCGGGCCCGTTGTGATTGCGCATCGCGCCCAGCGGGCCGCTGGGCAGCTAAAGAAATAGTCACTGCGCTGGCGACATTGCGCGCATAATCCCCGGCGCGGGCGCCTTAAAAGGCCCGCATGACAAGTGATCGGTTGGTTTCGCGTGCTACAGGTTTTGTTTGCTAACGGGGCTCCATCGCTATTTTCCTCAGTGTTATTAGGAGTCCCAACCATGGGCAACAAACTGTACGTGGGCAACCTGCCCTACACCGTGCGCGACGAAGACCTGCAGCAATCGTTCAGCGCCTATGGCGTTGTGAACAGCGCCAAGGTCATGATGGAGCGTGATACCGGCCGCTCAAAAGGTTTCGGCTTTGTCGAAATGGGCAGCGATGCCGAAGCACAGGCCGCTGTTGAAGGCATGAACGGTCAATCGCTGGGCGGTCGTAGCCTGGTGGTGAACGAAGCCCGTCCGATGGAAGCGCGTCCTCCGCGCACCGGCGGCTTCGGCGGCCCACGTGGCGGCGGCGGCGGTGGTGGTGGTTTTGGCGGCGGTGGCGGTGGCGAAGGCGGTTTCCGCAGCCCCTACGGCGGCGGTGGCCGTCGTGACGGTGGTGGTGGCGGCGGTGGCCGCGGCGGCTACTGATCTTTCCGTCCAAGCCGGCTATTTGCCGGCTGACGCAAAAGCCCCCAGGCATTGCCTCGGGGCTTTTTTGTTGTCTGTTTGCGGCGCGGGTGGCGACTCAGGCATTGGAGGGAATGCGACGTGAGCGAGGGGGTGCCTCGCATCCCGTCGCGGTGGCTCAGTACTTCTCAGGGCGCAACACCTCAACGCCGGCAAAAAACAGCGTGAGGCTGTAATGCGGCGCGTAGCTGTCCATGACGTGGCGCGCAATGGCCTCGGCCACCTCGGGCGTACAGATCAGCTTCATCTCGATGCTTCGATCCGCCTCCCACAGTGCTTCTCGGGTGCTGAGCCGGCTGCCCCCACGCACGTCGTGCACCGTGTAGCCCTGCGCGCCCAGGCGCAGGCTGTCGGCGACCAGGCGCTTCTCCAAAGCCGCTTCAGAGATCACCACCAACAGGGTGCGCGCGTGTTTTTCCATGGTGACTCAAAGCCTTTGCAGCCAGCGCGCCAGTTCTAGGTAGAGCGGCACGCCCAGCACGATGTTGAACGGAAAGGTGATTCCCAGCGCCGCGGTGATGGACAGCGCCGCATTGGCTTCGGGCACCGCCATGCGCATGGCGGTGGGGGCGGCGATGTAGCTCGCGCTGGCCGCCAGCGTGGCCAAAATAGCGATGCCACCGGTGGACAGGCCCAGGGCCAACCCGGTGAGCGCCCCGGCCAGGGCCAGCACCGGCGGGATCAGCAGCGCAAAACCCACCAGCCGCACGCCGTAACGCTTGAGCTCACCCAGCCGCCCGCCCGCCACCAGCCCCAGTTCCAGCAGGAACAGCGCCAGCACGCCTTTGAACGGCGCCATGAACACAGGGGCAATCGGCGCGGTGCCGGCCTCGCCCATCACCGCGCCAATCAGCAGCCCGCCGGCCAGCAGCAGCACCGACTTGCCCAGAAACACGTCGTGCGCCAGCTCGCCCCAGGCGATGCGCGGCGCGGGCCGGCCGTCCTGGCCGCGGTTACCGAGCCGCGCGAGCAGGATGCCAGCCACGATGCCGGGCGCCTCCATGATGGCCACCCAGAGCGCTGCGTGCGATTCTGCTGGCTCGCCCTGGGCCACCAGATAGGCGCTGGCCACCGCAAACGTGACCACGCTCACCGAGCCGTAGTGTGCGGCGAGCGAGGCAGCGTCGACCCGGGACAGGCCGAGCAGGCGCAGCAACGGTGTCAACACAAACGGAATCGCAAAGCCCAGCGCCATGCAGGCCAACATTTGCGGCAAGAGCGCCAGCATCGGCTGCTTGCTGAGCTCGATGCCGCCTTTCAGTCCAATCGCCAACAGCAGGTAGATGGACAGGGTTTCGTACAGCGCCTCGGGCAGGCGCAGATCGCTCTTGACGAGGCGCGCGAACAGGCCGAGCAGAAAAAACAGGACAACAACGTCAATCATGGGTCAGCAGCCAGAAGGGGGGCGCGCTCAGCGTCAAACCGGCGGCGTGGCCGGCTGGCGCGGCTTGCGCGCGCGGCCGACCAACAGGCGATCGAACCAGGGGTTGGGCAGCAAGCGCAGCAGCTTGGCCACCACGCCCATCTGCCAAGGAATCACGCGATAACTGGCCTGCGCGCCGATCGCGGCGAACGCCCGGTCGGCAAAGACCTCGGCACTCAGCAGGAAGGGCATGCAGCGGCGTGTCGACATAGCCCGGCAGCAGAGTGACCACCGCCACGCCCGAGCCGCGCAACTCGCCGCGCAGGCTTTCGCAGTAGGCCACCACCGCAGCCTTGCTGGCGCAGTAGGCGGCGTGGCCCGGCAGACCGCGGATGGCGGCCACGCTGGCAATCCCCACCAGGGTGCCGCTGCCGCGCTGGCGCATGGACGCGAGGAACGGGTGGAAGGTGGCGGCCACGCCAGTGTTGTTGATGGCGAAGGTGCGCGCCATCACGGCCAGATCTTCCAGCTCGGCGGTGTCCATGCCGATGCTGACCCCGGCGTTGGCGATCACCACATCGGGCACGCCCTGGGCCGCGATGCAGGCCTGGGCTGCGGCAACGATGCTCTGGACCTCGGCGACATCGGCCCCGTAAACCTGGCAGCGCCCTGCGTCCAGGCCTTGCGCGTCGGCCCAGGCCTGCATATCGGCGGTGCGGCGCGCCACCAGGGCGAGCCGGTAACCGGCCTGGGCATAGCGCGCGGCCAGCGCCTGGCCGATGCCGCTGGAGGCGCCGGTGATGAAGACCAGGGGTGTCGAAAAAGTGTTCATGGCATGTTCTGCAGGGGCACAGGCGTCAGCGCGGCGCGAGCTGAACCTTGACCCGACCGCGCATCAGCGCCACCCGGTCGGCGTCCACATAGTCCAGCGTGTCCGATTGCAGTCGGTCCTGGCCGCGCAACACCGTCACCGGCAGTTCAGAGACCAGGCGCTGCGGTTCGGTGAACACCCGCAGTTGTTCGCCGCGAAACTCCAGCCGCGGCGCGGTGCTGCCGTCGGGCAAGGGGGGCGGCTG
>JAIFNE010000016.1:0-1454 GCA_020047875.1 Hydrogenophaga sp. | reverse complement strand
GCGCCGTTGCTGATCACGCGCTGCGCGGTGGCGGTGGTCACCACGCCGGTTTCCCCGACCACGCGGATGCGGGCCTGATCCACCTCCAGCGTGTCGCTCTCAGGCCGGTGCCGCGCCTCGCTGCCGAACACTTCGTTGATGAGCACGCCATGGGCATCGAACACCTTGACCGAAAAGCGGCGCATGAAATAGTCGGGCTCGTTGGTCACCGCTCGCGCAGACGGCGGCTCGGGCGCGGGCGGCGTGGCACGCAGCAGCCAGTAAGAAGCCAGGGCCAGCAGCCCCATGAGCAACACCGGCAGGTAAATCGAGAGCTGATCAAGCCAGTGATGAGACCGCCGCCCGGACGGTCGATGGCCAGGCCCGGCGCTCGCTGGCTGCAGCGGCGCAGACGGCATGGGGTTCACCGGGCGGCTGCCTCAAGCTCCGCCGCGTAGCGGCCTGAGGCCACCAGCAGCAGGTCGCACAGCTCGCGCACCGCACCAGCGCCCGGCGCGCGGGCGGTCACGTGGTGCGCGAGCGCCAGCACCTCGACATGGGCGCCTGCGGGGGCGCAGGCCAGCGCGGCGCGGCGCAGCAGCGACAGATCGGGCCAGTCGTCGCCCATGGCGGCCGCGGCCGACCAGTCAAGCCCAAGCTCGGCCAGGATCGCGTCTGCCGCGGGGAGCTTGTCTTCGGTGCCCAGCCGGATCTGGCTGACGCCCAGCGCGGCCAGGCGCGCGCGCAGCGCCAGTGAGTCACGCCCGCTCACCACCGCGGGCGTGATGCCGGCGCGCTGCAGCAGCTTGATGCCATGGCCGTCCAGCGTGTGAAAGCGCTTGATGGTTTCGCCCGATTCGGTGAAGTACAGGCCACCGTCGGTCAGCACGCCGTCAACATCGAAAAACACCACCCGCACTGGCTGCGCACGCAGCAGCAGCTCGGGCGGGAAGTTCAGCACCGGGCGCAACGGGGGAAGTGCAGAGGACATACGGCGATGCTAACGGGAGACGGCGCGAAAAACTGAGGCCGAGCAAGTGAGAGGCACAGGTACAGCAAGCAAGGGGGAGCCAGCGAGCGGTCCGAAGGCCGCTCGACCCCAGGGCGCCGTCGGGCCGGCTTTGCCGGACGACCAGCGCCGCCCCCTGGGGGGTGACGCGCCCTTCGGGCGCGGCGCGGGGGGGTCAAATCACCTTCGCGCGCATCAGATCGTTGCTGTTGAGCGCCCCGACCAGGCGACCGCTGTCATCGACCACCAGCACGCTGGTGATGCGGTGGGCCTCCATGAGATCGGCCGCCTGCACCGCCAGCGCGCCGACGCTCACCGTGCGTGGCGCGGCGTGCATCACGTCGCGCGCGCACAGGCTGCGCAGGTCCACGCCGTTGCCGCTTTTCTCGATCAGCCGGCGCAGGTCGCCGTCGGTGAAGATGCCGAGCACGCGGTCTTCGCCGTCCACCACCGCGCTCATGCCCAG
>JAIFNE010000091.1 GCA_020047875.1 Hydrogenophaga sp. | reverse complement strand
CCGATCTGGCGCAGGCGCGCACCGTCTGGGCCGATGGAGCCGGGTTCGATTTCCTGGGGCAGCGCGTGCAACTGGTGCTGGACCCATCGCACGGTTTCACCCAGGTCGGCGCGGTGCTGGAGCCCGGCACGGGCGACGCCCCCGCGCGGCTGCGGGTGGGGCTGGCGCACAACGCCCAGGCGTCGCAAATTCGCGATGCCGCGCAGGCCTGGCTGATGCGCCAGGCCAAGCGCGTTTTTGCCGAACGGCTGGATCACTTTGCGCCCCAGCTCGGGGTTCGGTATCAGACGCTGCGCCTCTCCAGCGCCGGCACGCGCTGGGGCAGCGCCAGCGTAGATGGCACGATCCACCTGAAGATGGAGATGGTCGATTACGTGGTGGTGCACGAACTCAGCCACCTGCGCCACATGAACCACAGCCCGCAGTTCTGGGGCGTGGTGGCCAGCGTGCTGCCCGACCACAAGCAGCGCCGGCTGGCCCTGCGCAAATCGGCGGTGCCGCTCACCGAATAGCGGATTTCCTTGGTTTTTCAGGTTGCACGGAAGCGGTGAATCTGATCAGCGCAGAGCTCGCGCTGCAACCGCCCGTCAAACCAGAGCCGGTGCAGGTGCGCCACCGCTTCGCCCATGGCGAAGGTCATCTGGTGCAGATCGAGCGCGCGGGTGAACAGCACCGGGATGATGTCCATGGCGCTGCTCGGTGCCTGGCTGCAGGCCTGCATCACCTCGGCCAGGCGGTCGCGGTGGTGGTCCTTGAGCTGCTGTATGCGCTCGTGCAGGCCGGTGAAGGGCTTGCCGTGTGAGGGCAGCACCAGCGTGCCCTCGGGCAGCGGCAGAAACTTCTCCAGCGAGTCGAGAAACAGTTTGAGCGGGTCGGCCTCTGGCTCGGTGTCGTACACGCTCACGTTGGTGGAAATGCGCGGCAGCACCATGTCGCCGCTGATCAGCGTCTGCAGTTCGCCGCAGTACAGGGCGATGTGCTCCGGGGCGTGACCAAAGCCGCTGATGCAGCGCCAGTCGCGCCCGCCGATGCGGACCACCTGTGCATCCATCAGCCGTCGGTAGGCCATGGGCACGCTCGGCACCAGGTTGGGGTAGTAACCGGTGCGCTGGCGGATTTTTTCCAGGTCGTCCGGCGCGGTCATGCCATGCGAGGCAAAAAACGCCGCTGCCCGCTCGCCGCCAAAGCCGGTGGTGCTCTGCGAGGCGAGTCGGGCGGTGTGGTAGTCGGTGGCGCTGCACCACAGTCTGCAGTTCCACCGCTGGCACAGCCAGTCGGCCAGACCGATGTGGTCCGGGTGCATGTGGGTGACGATCACACGCAGGATGGGCAGGCCGTCGAGTTCCTGATCAAACACGTCTTCCCATTGCGCACGCGCTTCATCGCGGGCGACGCAGCAGTCCACCACCGTCCAGCCCTCGATGCCGTCCAGCGTGTCGCGCAGCAGCCAGAGGTTGATGTGGTCGAGCGCAAAAGGCAGGCGCATGCGCAGCCACTTCACGCCCGGCGCCACCACCAAGGCGCGGCCGGGCTCGGGCAGCGCATCGCCTTGCGGGTAGTGCAGGCGGGCTTCGAGCGTGTCTTTGGAGGGTGCCGTCATGCCAAGCGATTCCGTTAAGATGAAGTCATTGACGTGAACGTAAACGTCAAAGCGTGGGGCATTCTACGGAGCGGCGGCCGCTGCCCATGTCCGCCAGCCGACAGCTTCCCTCCTGCGTTTCCTGTGCCATGGCGATCAACACCACCTTCACCATCAGCGACCTCGCGCGCGAGTTCGACCTGACCACCCGCGCCATTCGCTTCTATGAAGACATGGGCCTGCTGCAGCCGGTGCGCGAGGGCCCAGGCGGCCGCAACCGGGTGTACAGCGCGCGCGATCGCACCCGCCTCAAGCTCACGCTGCGCGCCAAGCGCCTGGGGCTGTCCTTGTCCGAGGCCCGGGAAATCATCGACATGTACGACAGCCCGCGCGACACCGGACCACAGTTGCGCAAGTTTCTGATGGTGCTGGCTGACCACAGGCTCCAGCTCGAAGAGCAACTGGCCGACCTGATGGCCAACCTCGACGAGGTGAAGGTGCACGAGAAAGAGGCGCGCGCGCTGTTGGCCAAGGCCGACAAGGCGGCATCCCGACAAGCAGCGTCTTGATCGACTGGCCGGCGTGCCCGGGTGCCGGTTACTCAGGGGGCGCATCGGTGTCGGGCGCCGCAGCCAGCCAGCGCGCCTGCCCCTGGCTGGCGTCGTTCAGCGCGCTGCGAAACGCCGCCACCTGCGATTCGGGCAGGCGGCAGGTGGCCACCACCTCGTTGCCATGACGCACCGCCAGCAACTCGCCCGCACCGTGGTCCAGCGTGCGGCGCAACCAGCCTTCGAGCGCATACGGCAGGGCACAGCGCACGATCACCTGGGGCGTGATGGGCGTTTTTTCGGCCTGCAGCAGCGCCTGCGCCACCGCGTCGGTGTAGGCGCGTACCAGGCCGCCAGCGCCCAGCGGGATGCCCCCGTAATAGCGCACCACCGTGGCCAGCACGCCCTGCAAATCCTGATGCCGCAGCACCTCCAGCATCGGTCGGCCGGCGGTTCCGCCAGGCTCGCCGTCGTCGTTGGCGGCAGACATGGGTGGCGGCGGGGTGTTGGCTGCGCAACTGCGCCACCCGCGCCAGCGCGGCCGCGCGCCCGTCGCAGGGCTCGACGCAGCCGATAAAGCGGCTTTTGCGCAGCGTGAAGTCGCTGTGGACCGGGGAGGCCAGGGCAAAGGGCATGGCTTGAGTATGGTGCGCGCCGCCGGGTTTTTCGGCCGCGGGCGGGTGGTTCGGTGATAATTGACGTTTACGTAAACGTCAACGATCAAGTCAACGTTTTGCATCTCCCATTTCACGTCACCATGACCCATACGACCGCGGAACACGAACCCTTGCGTCAGCGGGTACAGGCCAGCCTGGACCGCCAGGGCATGATGCAGCCGCTGGGCGTCAAGCTGCTCGCGGTGGCGCCGGGCACCGTGACGCTCGCCATGCCTTACTCGGTGCTGGTGGCGCAGCAACAGGGCGGCTTTCATGGCGGTGCCATGGGCGCGCTGGCCGATATCGCTGGCGGTTACGCTGCTCTCACCGTGGCACCCGAGGGCATGGAGGTGACGACGGTGGAGTACAAAATCAACTTTCTCGCCGCGTTCCAGGGGTCGCCAAAGTCGGGAAACGCATCATCGTCACCACCGCCGAGGTGGTGCATGTGGCGCCTGACGGCAAGCGCTCGGACTGCGCGCTGATGCAGCAGACCCTGGTCCCCGTGCCCAAAACCTACTGATCCCGCATCTGCATTTCATACCTACCCCAGGAGACAACCATGACCAATCTGCCCGGCCTCAACTTTCAGCTCGGTGAAGACATCGACGCGCTGCGTGACGCGGTGCGCGAGTTTGCGCAAGACCAGATCGCCCCGCGCGCGGCCGAGATCGACCGCAACGACCAGTTTCCCGCGGACCTCTGGCGCAAGATGGGCGACCTCGGTGTGCTCGGTATCACCGTGCCCGAGGCCGACGGCGGCGCCGGCATGGGCTACCTGGCGCACATGGTCGCCATGGAAGAGATCAGCCGCGCCAGCGCCTCGGTGGGCCTGAGCTACGGCGCACACAGCAACCTGTGCGTGAACCAGATCAACCGCAACGGCAGCGCCGCGCAAAAAGCGAAGTACCTGCCTAAGCTGATCAGCGGCGAACACGTGGGCGCGCTGGCCATGAGCGAGCCCGGCGCTGGCTCGGACGTGATTTCCATGAAGTTGAAGGCAGAAGACAAGGGCGGCTACTACCTGCTCAACGGCAGCAAGATGTGGATCACCAACGGCCCCGACGCCGACACCCTGGTGGTCTACGCCAAGACCGAGCCCGAGTTGGGTGCGCGCGGGGTGAGTGCCTTCCTGATCGAAAAGGGTATGAAGGGTTTCTCGATCGCGCAAAAACTCGACAAGCTCGGCATGCGCGGCAGCCACACCGGCGAACTCGTGTTCCACGATGTCGAGGTACCGGCCGAAAACATCCTGGGCGGCCTCAACATGGGCGCCAAGGTGTTGATGAGCGGGCTCGATTACGAGCGCGCGGTGCTCACCGGCGGGCCGCTGGGCATCATGCAGTCGGTGATGGACAACATCGTTCCCTACATCCACGACCGCAAGCAGTTCGGCCAGAGCATCGGCGAATTTCAGCTGATTCAGGGCAAGGTGGCCGACATGTACACGGTGCAGCAGGCGGCGCGCTCGTTTGCCTACACCGTGGCGAAAAACCTGGACATGCTGGGCACCGAACACGTGCGCCAGGTGCGCAAAGACTGCGCCTCCGTCATCCTCTGGACAGCGGAAAAAGCCACCTGGATGGCCGGTGAGGGCATTCAGATTTTTGGTGGCAATGGCTACATCAACGAGTACCCGCTGGGCCGCCTGTGGCGTGACGCCAAGCTGTACGAAATTGGCGCGGGCACCAGCGAAATCCGCCGCATGCTGATCGGTCGCGAGCTGTTTTCGGAAACCATGTAATGCCGCTGCGCAACCTGCTCGCGCACAACCGAACCTGGGCGACCCAGATGGAGGCCGAGCGGCCGGGATTCTTCACGCGCCTGTCCGAGCAGCAGACGCCGCGCTACATGTGGATCGGCTGTTCCGACAGCCGGGTGCCAGCCAACCAGATCACCGGGCTGGAGCCGGGCGAGGTGTTCGTGCACCGCAACATCGCCAACGTGGTGGTGCCCACCGATCTGAACTGCCTGTCCACCATTCAGTTCGCGGTTGACATGCTCAAGGTCGAGCACCTCATGGTGGTGGGGCACTTCGGCTGCGGCGGCGTGAAGGCCGCGCTGAACAACACCCGCGTGGGCCTGGCCGACAACTGGCTGCGCCACATCAAAGACGTGCGTGATCGCCACGCCGGTCTGCTGGCCGCCCTGGCGCCGCAGCACCGGCTGGACGCGTTGTGCGAGCTCAACGTGATCGAGCAGGTGATGAACGTGGCGCAGACCACGGTGGTGCAGGACGCCTGGGCGCGCGGGCAGCCGCTCACCCTGCATGGCTGGGTGTACGGCCTGAGCGACGGGTTGTTGCAAGACCTGCACATGGTGGTTCGCGGTGAAGACGTGCTGGCCGAAACCCACGCGCGCGCCGTGTCCGAGGTGGCGCAGCGCGAGCGGCGCTGAACGGCCACGCGCCGAAGCCGCGCCCAATGAACAATCTCGGTTTAATGGCGTCTGATCGTCCCCAGACCGGCGTTTGCCACTGCACTGCCCACCCATGAACCAGACGTCTCCCCAGCGGCTCGACTCCAGCGTGGCCTTTGAGATCGCCAAGGCGATGCTCGACGGTTTCAACCGCCACTACCGGCTGTTTCGCACCGAGTCGGCGCGCGCCAAACACCGCTTCGAGACCTGCGACTGGCGTGGCCAGCAGCGCGCTCAGCGCGAGCGCATCGAGTTCTACGACATGCGGGTGCGCGAGTGCGTCAAGCGGTTGATGAAAGAGTTCGGCGCCGAGGCGCAGCCCATGGACGTGTGGGAGCAGGTCAAGCTGCACTACATCGGCCTGCTGGTGAACCACCACCAGCCCGAGCTGGCCGAGACGTTTTTCAACTCGGTCACCACCAAGATCCTGCGCCGCGCGTACTTCCAGAACGATTTCATTTTCGTGCGGCCCGCCGTCTCCACCGAGTACATCGAGATCGACGTGCCCGGCGCACTGCCCACCTACCGCTGCTATTACCCCACCGCCCACACCATGCAGGCCGAGGTGCTGCGCATGATCCAGGACTTCGCGCTGCGCGTGCCGTTTGACAACCTGGAGCGCGATGCCGCGCTGGTGCTGCGCGCTATGCGCGGCCATTTCGACCATGTGAAGCTGCGTGCCAACTTCCAGTTTCAGGTGCTCTCGGGGCTGTTCTTTCGCAACAAGGGCGCCTACATCGTGGGCAAGATCATCAACGGCTTTCAGGAGGTGCCGTTTGCCCTGCCGGTGCTCCACAACGAGGCGGGCCAGCTCGTGGTGGACGCTGCGCTGTTCGGCGAAGACGACCTGCTGCTCGTGTTCTCGTTTGCGCGCGCCTACTTCATGGTCGACATGGAGTACCCCAGCGCCTACGTGCAGTTCCTGCGCAGCATGATGCCGCGCAAACCGCGCGCCGAGTTCTACAACGCCCTCGGGCTGGCCAAGCAGGGCAAGACGCTGTTCTACCGCGACTTTTTGTTCCACATGCGGCACAGCACCGACAAGTTCCGCATTGCGCCCGGCATCAAAGGCATGGTGATGCTGGTGTTCGACCTGCCGAGTTTTCCGTTCGTGTTCAAGGTCATCAAGGACTACTACCCGCCGCAGAAAGACACCACGCGCGAGCGCATCCGAGACAAGTACCAGCTCGTCAAGCGCCATGACCGGGTGGGCCGCATGGCCGACACGCTGGAGTTTTCCGAGGTCGGTTTTCCGCGCGACCGCTTCACCGACGAGCTGATCGCCGAGATTGAAAAGTTCGCGCCCAGCCAGCTGGAAATCAGCGACCGCGATGGCGACGGCACCATCGAGGTGGTGCTGAAACACGTTTACATCGAGCGCCGAATGATCCCGCTCAACATCTACCTGCAGGAAGCTTTCGATGCGCTGCAGATAAACGCCGACGACCCGCAAGCCAACGCCCAGCTCACCCGCGCGGTGGTCGAGTACGGCAACGCCATCAAGGACCTGGTGGCGGCCAACATTTTCCCGGGCGACATGCTGTGGAAAAACTTCGGCATCACCCGCCACGGTAAGGTGGTGTTTTACGACTACGACGAAATCGAATACATCACCGACTGCAACTTCCGCAAGGTGCCCGAGCCGCGCACCGAGGAAGACGAGAGTGTTCCCCGAAACCTTCGGCCCCTTTCTGCTGGGCAACCCGCGCGTGCGCGCGGTGTTCATGCAGCACCACGCCGACCTGCTCGAACCCGGGTTCTGGCAGGCCAACAAAGAGCGCATTGCCGCGGGCCATGTGCACGATGTGTTTCCCTACGAGCGCGAGCGCCGGCTACACCTTGAAGCGCTGGCCTGACGCTGCATTTTTCCAACCCTCAGGAGACTTTCATGAGCCCTTCTTCACTGTCTGATCCCATCGTCATCGTGGGCGCCGCCCGCACCCCCATGGGCTCGTTCCAGAGCGACTTCGCCGCGCTGTCGGCGCACGATCTGGGTGGCGTGGCGATCCAGGCCGCGGTGCAGCGCGCTGGCGTCAAGCCCGAGCTGGTCGATGAAGTGTTGTTTGGCAATTGCCTGATGGCGGGCCAGGGCCAGGCGCCCGCGCGCCAGGCCGCCATCAAGGGCGGGCTGCCTTTGTCGGCGGGTGCGGTCACCCTGTCCAAGATGTGCGGCTCGGGCATGAAGGCCACCATGCTGGCGCACGACATGCTGCTGGCCGGTAGCG
>JAIFNE010000149.1 GCA_020047875.1 Hydrogenophaga sp. | reverse complement strand
AGACCGTAAAGCAGGAAACCGCTGGCCAGCGCGCCGAGCACGAAATACTTCATCGCCGCTTCGGTTGCCTGCAAGTCGTCGCGGCGCAGCGCCACCAGCGCATAGCTGGACAAGGTGAGCAGCTCCAGACCGAGGTAGATCACGATGAAGTTGTGACCTGAAATCATCACGAACATGCCCAGCAGCGCAAACAGCGACAGCGTGAACAGCTCGCCCCCGCGCAGCATGTCGCGCTGGCTGGCGTACTGACGACCGTAGACCAGGGTCGCCATCAGGGCCAGCGTGGCAAAGCACTTGAGCCAGTTGCCCATCGGGTCGCTCACCACCATGCCGCCGAACGCCACCACCGTGGCACCGCTGCTGGCATATACCGCCAGCAACACCGCCAGCACCGCCAGGGTGAGCAAGGTGAGCAAATGGGTGGCCCCGCGCATCGGCGTCTTCACGCCCAGGTCAACCAGAGCGATGACACAGGCCATCACCAGCAACAGAATTTCGGGGTAGGCCGCGTACCAGCCGAGCGAGTCAATCATGGGAACGTTCTCTTCTTTGGGAGCACGGGCTCAGGGCAGCTTGGAGATGGCCACATGGCGCAACAGCTCGGCGACCGAGGCGTCCATGACGTCGGTGAACGGCTTGGGGTGGATGCCCATGTAGAGCACCATGACCGCCAGCAAGGCCAACACCAGAAACTCGCGCGCGTTGATGTCGATCAGCGCCTTCACCTGGCTATTGCCCGGCGGGCCCAGGTACACGCGCTTGAACATCCACAGCGAGTAGGCTGCGCCGAAAATCAGCGCCGAGGCCGCAGCCATGCCGACCCAGAAGTTGGCCTTCACGGCAGCCAGGATCACCATCCACTCGCCCACAAAACCGGCGGTGCCAGGCAAGCCGCTGTTCGCCATCACGAACAACAGGGCGAAGGCGGTGAATTTGGGCATGGTGTTCACCACGCCGCCGTAGTCGGCGATCTCACGTGAGTGCACTCGGTCGTACAGCACGCCGATGCAGAGGAACATGGCAGCCGACACAAAACCGTGGGCAATCATCTGCACGATGCCGCCAGCCACGCCGATGTCGCTGAAGACAAAGAAGCCGAGTGTGACAAACCCCATGTGGGCGACCGACGAATAAGCCACCAGCTTCTTCATGTCCTTCTGGACCATGGCGACCAGGCCCACATAGACCACAGCCACCAGCGACAGCGCGATCATCAGCCAGGCCCACTCGTGCGAGGCGTCGGGCAGGATGGGCATGGAGAAGCGCAGGAAACCGTAGGCGCCCAGCTTCAGCATGATGGCGGCCAGCACGGCGGAGCCGCCAGTGGGTGCCTCCACGTGCACATCGGGCAGCCAGGTGTGTACCGGCCACATCGGCACCTTCACGGCAAACGCCGCGAAGAACGCGAAGAACAGCAGCGTTTGAGCAGTGCCGCCCAGGGGCAGCTTGTACCAAGTGGCCAGGTCGAAGCTGCCGCCCGACTGGGTGTAGAGGTAAATCAACGCCACCAGCATCAGCAGCGAGCCCAGCAGCGTGTACAGGAAGAATTTGAAGGCGGCGTAGATCTTGTTCTGCCCACCCCAGATACCGATGATCAGGTACATGGGGATCAGCGTGGCCTCAAAGAACACGTAGAACAGCATCGCATCCTGCGCGCTGAATACACCGATCATCAGACCCGACAGAATCAGGAAGGCGCCCATGTACTGGTTCACCCGGCTGGTGATCGCCTCCCAACTCGCAATGACCACGATCACCGTAATGAAGGCGGTGAGCAGCACCAGCCAGAGCGAAATGCCGTCCACCCCCAGGTGGTAGTGGATGTTGAAGCGCCCGATCCAGAGGGTCTTCTCCACGAACTGCATCGCCGCCGTACCGAGCTGAAAACCGGTGTAGAGCGGCACCGTCACCGCCAGAGAGACCACCGAACCGATCAGCGCGATCCAGCGCACCATGGCCGCCTGCGCATCTCGACCGAAGGCGAGCAGCACCACGCCAAAGAAAATTGGCGTCCAGATCGCCAGACTCAGCAAACCCATCTTGTTCTTCCTCTTGGCTGTGTTCTTAGCGGGCGATCCAGACGAAATACGTCATGAACAGCAACACGCCCACGATCATCACCAGGGCGTAGTGGTACAGGTAGCCGCTCTGTGCCTGACGCACCACCGAAGACACCCAGCCCACCAGCTTCCAGCTGGCGTTGACCACGCCGCCTTCGATCAACCCGCGGTCTCCGCCTTTCCACAGGCCAGTTCCGAGAGCGCGCGCGCCGCGCGCAATCACGTTCTCATTGAACCAGTCCAGGTAGTACTTGTTTTCCAGCACCGTCATCACGGGCTTGAGCGCTCGACCGATCGCCGCGGGCACCGACGGATTGATCAGGTACATGTACCAGGCGCTGACCGCGCCCGCCAGAGCGAGCCAGAATGGTGGCGTCGAGAAACCGTGCAAGGTCATGGCCATTGGACCGTGGAATATCTCCGCGAACTTCGACAGCGCCGGGTGCAGTTCGGCATTGATCGTGATCGCGTCCTTCAAGAAGCTGCCGAACAGCATCGGTTCGATGGTGAAAAAGCCGATGAAAACCGAAGGAATCGCCAGCAACACCAGCGGCACGGTCACCACCCAAGGCGTCTCATGCGGCTTGCCGTCGCCATGCCCATGGTCATGGCCGTGGTCGTCATGCCCGTTGTGGGCATCGGGGTTCTGGTCGTAGCGCTCCTTGCCGTGGAACACCAAAAAGTACAACCGGAACGAATAGAACGAGGTGACGAACACACCGGCCAGCACCGCGGCGTAGGCAAAGCCCGCGGCCGGCAGGGTGCTGAAGTGCACCGACTCGATGATGCTGTCTTTGGAGTAAAAGCCCGAGAACAGCGGCGTGCCGATCAGCGCCAGGGTGCCCAGCAGGAAGGTGATCCAGGTGATGGGCATGTATTTGCGCACGCCGCCCATCCAGCGGATGTCCTGGTTGTGGTGCAGGCCCATGATCACCGAGCCAGCCGCCAGGAACAGCAGTGCCTTGAAGAAGGCGTGGGTCATGAGGTGGAACACCGCCACCGAGTAAACCGAAGCGCCCAGCGCCACGGTCATGTAACCCAACTGGGACAGCGTGGAGTACGCCACCACCCGCTTGATGTCGTTCTGGATGATGCCCAGAAAGCCCATGAACAGCGCGGTGATGGCGCCAATGATCAGGATGAAATTGAGCGCCGTGTCCGACAGCTCGAACAGCGGCGACATGCGCGAGACCATGAAAATGCCAGCCGTCACCATGGTGGCGGCGTGGATCAGCGCGGAGATTGGGGTCGGGCCCTCCATGGAGTCGGGCAGCCACACATGCAGCGGGAACTGGGCGCTCTTGCCCATGGCGCCGATGAACAGGCAGATGCAGATCACCGTGACCAGCAGCCAGTCGGCGCCGCCAAACGGGTTGGCAAAACCGATCGCACCCAGCTCGCTGGCTTTGGCAAAAATCTCGGTGTAGTTCAACGAACCGGTGTGGGCAACGATCAGACCAATGCCCAAAATGAAGCCGAAATCGCCCACACGGTTAACCAGAAACGCCTTCATGTTGGCGAAGATCGCGGTCGGTTTGTTGTACCAGAAGCCAATCAGCAGGTACGACACCAGGCCCACCGCCTCCCAGCCAAAGAACAGCTGCAGCAGGTTGTTGCTCATGACGAGCATGAGCATGGAGAAGGTGAACAGCGAGATGTAGGCAAAGAACCGGTTGTAGCCAGCGTCTTCTTCCATGTAGCCGATGGTGTAGAGGTGCACCATCAGCGAGACAAAGGTCACCACGCACATCATCATGGCGGTGAGGCCGTCGACCATGAAGCCGATTTCCATCTTCAGGCTGCCAATGCGCATCCACTCGTAGATGGTGGCGTTGAAGCGCGCGCCGTCGATCACATCCATCAGCGTGCTGACCGAGAGCACAAACGCCACCAGCACACCCAGGATGGTGGCGGTATGCGAAGCACGGCGACCAATGACGTTGCCGCCGAACGTGGTACCCAGAATGCCGGCGATCAGCGCGCCCGCGAGCGGGGCCAGCGGAACGGCCAGCAGGGTGGTTGCGGAAAGGGTTGTGCTCATGGATGCGTGCCTGAGGTTGCCTGGGACGGTATCCCGGCCTCAGCCTTTGAGGGTGTTGAGTTCTTCGACGCTGATCGAGGCGCGGTTGCGGAACAGCAGCATCAGGATCGCCAGACCGATGGCAGACTCGGCGGCCGCCACCGTGAGAATGAAGAACACGAAAACCTGTCCGTGCAGATCACCCAGGAAGTAGGCGAAAGCGATGAAGTTCATGTTGACCGCCAGCAACATCAGCTCGATGGCCATCAACAAAACGATCAGGTTCTTGCGATTCAGAAAAATGCCAATCACCGACAAGGCAAACAGGATGGCACCCACCGACAGATAGTGGCCCAGTGTCAAGCTCATGCCTTGCCCTCCTCGGAAGCTGCGGGCAGCGCGGCGGGTTTCTGGGTGGCACTCATCGGCAGCACCGTCAGGCGGTCACTGGCCCGCACCTGCACCTGAACACCCGGGTTGATGGCCTTGCTGTCTTTGCGCTGGCGCAGCGTGAGCGCGATGGCGGCGATCATCGCCACCAGCAGAATCACCGCGGCCACCTCGATCGGATAGAGGTACTCGGTATACAGCAACACACCAAGAGACTTGGTGTTGGAGGCATTGGCCAGCTCGGCAGGCACCGCCGGTGCGGTGACGTTCGGAAAGCCCAACCACAGCACCGCGATGATCTGCATCGCCACCACGGCGCCCAACACCGCCGCCAGCGGAAAGTGCTGCCAGAACGACCAGCGCTCCCCGGCCAGCTTGATGTCGAGCATCATGACCACGAACAGAAACAGAACCATCACGGCACCCAGGTACACCAGCACCAGGGTCAGGCCCAGGAATTCGGCCTGAATCAGCAGCCACAGGGCCGCCGCCTGCGAAAACGCCAGCATCAGATGCAGCACCGCCACCACCGGGTTGCGCGCGGTGATAACGCGAAAGGCTGCGTAGAGCAGCACTGCCGCGAACAGGTAGAAGAAGCCGATCTGGTAATCCATGGACGGGAGGCGGGTATCAGGGTTGTTGGGGCGCGTGGAGGGCGCAGCGGGTTGCGCTCAGCGCGGTTCGGCCATCAGCGGTAAGGCGCGTCCGCAGCGCGGGCTGCGGCGATCTCGGTTTCGTATCGGTCACCGACGGCCAGCAGCATTTCCTTGGTGAAGTACAGGTCGCCCCGCTTCTCGCCGTGGTACTCGAGGATGTGGGTTTCCACGATGGCATCCACCGGGCAGGCTTCTTCGCAGAAGCCGCAGAAGATGCACTTGGTCAGGTCGATGTCGTAGCGGGTGGTTCGGCGCGTGCCATCGTCGCGCTGGTCGGACTCAATCGTGATCGCCACCGCCGGGCACACCGCCTCACACAGCTTGCAGGCAATGCAACGCTCCTCGCCGTTGGCGTAACGACGCTGGGCATGCAGGCCACGGAAACGGGGCGAGAGCGGGGTTTTTTCTTCCGGGAATTGCACCGTCACCTTGCGGCGCAACGCATAGCGCCCAGTCAACGCCATGCCTTTGATGAGCTCGACGAGCAGGAAACTCTTGAAGAAGTCGCCCAGGGAAAACGGCGCAACGACAGCCGGTGCAACGGCCCGGATGGCGGTGGGTGCGGTGGTGGTGTTCATGTGCGTGGTCCTGCGGTGGGGTGCGGCGTCGAGGGCGGGGCGTGTTGCGACCCGCTCAGTTCCAGATGTTCCAGGGGGTCTGCATCAGCGCGCCCACCAGCAGGAGCCAGACCAGGGTCACGGGAATGAAGATTTTCCAGCCCAGACGCATGATCTGGTCGTACCGGAAGCGCGGGAACGTGGCACGCAGCCAGATGAAGACCGACACCACCAGGAAGGTTTTGGCGCCGAGCCAGATCCAGCCAGGAATCCAATTGAAGACCGCGCTGTCGATGGGGGGCAACCAGCCGCCGAGAAACATCAACACGGCCAAGATGGACACCAGCCACATGCTGGCGTATTCGGCCAGGAAGAAGATGGCAAAGCCCATGCCCGAATACTCGACCATGTGACCAGCCACAATTTCGGCCTCGCCTTCCACCACGTCGAACGGGTGGCGATTGGTCTCAGCCACGCCTGAGATGAGAAACACCACAAATATCGGCAGCAGCGGCAGCCAGTTCCACGACAGGAAGTTCAGCCCCATGTCGGCACCCATGCCGCGGGCTTGCGAGGCCACAATTTCGCCCAGGTGCAGACTGCCCGCGGTCATGATCACGACCAGGAAACAGAACCCGATGGCAATTTCGTAGCTCACCATCTGAGCAGAGGCGCGCAAGGCACCGAGAAACGCGTATTTGGAGTTCGAGGCCCAGCCCGCGATGATCACGCCATAGACCTCGATCGAGGTGATCGCAAGAATCAGCAGTAGTCCGGCGTTGACGTTCGCGAGGATCGCTTCCGGACCAAACGGGATGGCCACCCAGGCCGCCAGCGCGGGCATGATCGCCATGATGGGGCCCAGCCGGAACAGGCCGGGGCTGGCCGCACTCGGGCTGATGATCTCTTTGGTGAGCAGCTTGATCGCATCGGCGATGGGCTGCAGCAGGCCAAACGGCCCCACGCGGTTCGGACCCATGCGCACCTGCATGAAGCCGAGCAGCTTGCGCTCCCACAGCGTGAGGTAAGCCACCGCGCCCATCAGCGGCGCGAGCACCGCCACAATTTTGATCAGACTCCAGATCACCGGCCAGGCGGCGGTGGTCCACCAGGGCGCGGCGATCAGCCCGAGGCCGCCGTTGTACATCGCGTCGATCATGCGTGGACCTCGTCGGACACAGTTTGCGCAGGGCGCGCGTCGGCAGTGAGTTGCAGCGATGTGGCGCGACGCACCAAGCCATCCAGCTGGTAAATGCCAGCCACGCACGGTGCGCGGGTGGCCGGGGTGAGGTCTGGCGAGTTCGCGCTGGCAGCGTTGCACAGGCGCGCGGCTGCGACCAGCTGGCCCGCTTCAACACCCGGCAGCGCCTGCGCCAGCACTGCTTGCGACGAATCGGCATCGAACCCGGCGAGCCCCAGCAGGTTGCCCAGCACGCGCAGCACCTTCCAGCCCGGACGCGTGTCGCCCAGGGGGCGGACCACGGCGTGGAAACTCTGCAGGCGGCCTTCTGCGTTCACAAACGAGCCCGAGGTTTCACTGAAGGGAGCAATCGGCAGCAGCACGTCGCTGATGTCGAGATTGGTCTTGAACGGGCTGAGCGTGACGACCATGCCGGCCTGGGCCAGCGCCTGACCGTCCACCGCACTGTCTGCACCGGGTTCCACGTTCAGGAGCAACGCCGCCTTCACGCCGCCTGCCAGCATCTGGCCCGCGTTCAAACCGCCAGCGCCCGGCAGCGCGCGCACCAGCTGGGCACCCACGGTGTTGGCGGCTTCGGTCAGGTAACCCACACGGGCGCCGGTCTGCTCGGCCATCCAGCAGGCCAGAGCGAGCAGGCTCGACGCCTTTTCATGGTGGGCCGCGGCATTGCCCAGAAGAATGGCCTTGCGCTCGCCACCGAGCAGCGAGCTGGCGACCGCGCGGTCCGCGGCGCTCGGCGCTGCGGCAACCGGCGACGGGACGCCCTGGGTCTCGGCGATCGCGGCTGCAATGCCCGCGAGCGCCGCGACCCAGACCGACGCATCGGCCTGGCACAGGTTGGTGATCGGCATCGCCCAGTCGGGCGCGTGATCGGTCAGGACGCTCAGCTGCGCACCGTGGCGCACCGCCTGGCGGATGCGCTGCGCGAAGAGCGGATGGTCTTTGCGCAGGCTGGACCCGACCACCAGCACCCGCTGCAGACTGGACAGGTCAGCGATCGGCAGGCCCAGCCAGCGCGCTGAGCCGGCGGGTGCGGCGTTGTGGAAATCGGCCGCGCGCAGGCGGCTGTCGATGTTCTCGCTGCCCAGGCCGCGTACCAGGGCGCCAGCGAGAGCGAGTTCTTCGAGCGTACTGTGGGGGCTGGCCAGCAAGCCGATGGCTTCCGCACCAAATTCGGCCTTCACCTGCTTGAGCCCGTTGACCACGTACTCGAGCGCGGTCTGCCAGTCCACTGGCTGCCACTGGCCGCCCTGCTTGATCATGGGCCCGGTCAGGCGATCCACCTCCAGCGCTTCGTAGGAGAAACGGTCGCGATCGGCGATCCAGCACTCGTTGACCGCTTCGTTTTCCAGCGGCACCACGCGCATCACTTTGTGGTTTTTCACCTGCACGATGAGGTTGGCGCCGGTGGAATCGTGCGGGCTGACCGACTTGCGACGCGACAGCTCCCAGGTGCGGGCCTGGTAGCGGAACGGCTTGCTGGTGAGCGCGCCCACCGGGCAGATGTCGATCATGTTGCCCGACAGCTCGGAGTCCACCGACTGGCCGATGAAGGTCTCGATCTCGGCGTGTTCGCCGCGGTGCGACATGCCAAGCTCCATCACGCCGCCGATTTCCTGGCCAAAGCGCACGCAGCGGGTGCAATGGATGCAGCGCGTCATCTCCTCCATAGAGATCAACGGGCCCGCGCTCTTGTGAAACACCACGCGCTTTTCTTCCTCGTAGCGCGAGCCGGAACCGCCGTAGCCCACCGCCAGATCCTGCAGCTGGCACTCGCCGCCCTGATCGCAGATGGGGCAATCCAGCGGGTGATTGATCAGCAGGAACTCCATCACCGACTTCTGGGCCTTGATGGCCTTGTCGGACTTGGTGCGCACGATCATGCCCTGGGTAACGGGCGTGGCGCAGGCCGGCATGGGCTTGGGCGCCTTCTCCACGTCGACCAGACACATGCGGCAGTTGGCGGCAATGGACAGCTTCTTGTGGTAGCAGAAATGCGGGATATAGGTGCCCGCCTTGTCGGCTGCATGCATGACCATGCTGCCCGGCGGCACCTCGACTTTTTTCCCGTCCAGTTCGATTTCAATCATCTTGCTTCACCGTTGTCTCGCGTCCTCAGGCCGCGGTTGGCGTGTCGGACTTGATCATGGCCTCGAACTCGGGCCGGAAGTGTTTGATCATGGCGCGCACCGGCATCGCCGCGGCATCGCCCAGCGCGCAGATGGTGCGGCCCATGATGTTCTCGGCCACGTTGTCCAGCAGCGCCATGTCAGCCGGCCTGGCCTCGCCGCGATGAATCTTGTCCACCAGACGCCAGAGCCAGCCGGTGCCCTCGCGGCACGGCGTGCACTGGCCGCAGGACTCGTGCATGTAGAAGTAGGACAGACGCTTGAGCGATTCGACCATGCAGCGCGTGTCATCCATCACGATCACCGCGCCCGATCCCAGCATGGAGCCCGCCTTGGCGATGCCGTCGTAGTCCATCGTGCAGTCCATCATGATGTGCGCCGGCAACACCGGCGCCGAGGAGCCGCCAGGAATCACCGCCTTGAGGGTGCGCCCATTGCGCACGCCGCCGGCGAGCTCCAGCAGCTTGGCAAACGGCGTGCCCAGCGGCACCTCGTAGTTACCGGGCTGGTTCACATCGCCGCTGACCGAGAAGATCTTGGTACCACCGTTGTTGGGCTTGCCGCATTCCAGGTAGGCCTGACCGCCGTTGCGGATGATCCAGGGCACAGCCGCAAAGGTTTCGGTGTTGTTGATGGTGGTCGGCTTGCCGTACAGGCCAAAGCTGGCGGGAAACGGCGGTTTGAATCGCGGCTGCCCCTTCTTGCCCTCGAGCGATTCGAGCAGCGCCGTTTCCTCGCCGCAAATGTAGGCCCCGAAACCGTGGAACGCATGCAGCTGGAAGCTGAACTCGCTGCCCAGGATCGCATCGCCCAGGTAGCCCGCGGCGCGGGCCTCTTCCAGCGCGGCCTCGAAGCGCTCGTACTCCTGGAAAATTTCGCCGTGGATGTAGTTGTAGCCCACGCTGATGCCCATGGCGTACGCCGCGATCGCCATGCCTTCGATGACGATGTGGGGGTTGTACATCAGGATGTCGCGGTCTTTGCAGGTCCCGGGCTCGCCCTCGTCGGAGTTGCACACCAGGTACTTCTGGCCCGGGAACTGGCGGGGCATGAAGCTCCACTTCAGGCCGGTCGGAAAGCCGGCGCCGCCGCGTCCACGCAAGGCAGACTCTTTCACCGTGGCGATGACCTGGTCGCGGGTCATCCCGGCCAGGCCGGTTTCCGCGTCGGGCGGCGCGCCATCTTTGCCCAGAATCTTGCGCAGCGCCTGGTATCCACCACGCGCCTCGTAGTCTTTCAGCGACCAGTTGCTGCCAGTGAGCCCCGCGTAAATCTGCGGATTGATATGGCGCCCGTGGAAACAGGTCTGCACACCCGTGGCACGGAACTGCGCGATCACTTGTTCTGCATTCATGCCTGGGCTCCCGCCGCCTTGAGACCATCGATCAGCTGGTCGAGCTTGTCGTTGCTCATGAAACTGCACATGTGTCGGTCGTTGACCAGCATCACCGGCGAGTCGGCACAGGCGCCCAGACACTCGCTTTGTTGAAGGGTAAACAGCCCGTCGGGGGTGGTCTCGCCCATCCCGATGCCCAGTTTGTGCTCCAGGTGGTGCAAAGCCCGCTGGCCGTCACGCAACTGGCACGGCAGGTTGGTGCAAACGTTAAGCTTGAACTTGCCCACCGCCCGCTGGTTGTACATGTTGTAGAACGTGGTGACTTCGTGCACCGCCATCGGCGCCATGCCCAGGTAGTCGGCCACCGCGCGCTCGGCAGCACGGGTCACATGGCCCTGCTCTTGCTGCACGATCGACAAACAGGCCATCACGGCCGACTGCTTCTGGTCGGCCGGGTACTTGGCCACCTCGCGCGCGAAACGCGCCTGGGTCGATTCGGACAACGCCATCGGGGCTGCGTTCTCAGCGATCTTCATCGGTCGATCTCTCCAAAAACAATGTCCATGGTGCCGATGATGGCCACCGCATCGGCCAGCATGTGGCCGCGTGCCATCTCATCCATCGTGGCCAGATGCGCAAAGCCCGGCGCTCTGATCTTCAGGCGATACGGCTTGTTGGCGCCATCGCTCACCAGATAAATACCAAACTCGCCTTTGGGATGCTCCACTGCGGCATACGCTTCGCCTTCGGGCACATGGAAACCTTCGGTGAACAGCTTGAAATGGTGGATCAGTTCCTCCATGCTCGTCTTCATCGACTCGCGCGAAGGCGGCGCCACCTTGTGGTTGTCGGTGATCACCGGCCCTGGGTTCACGCGCAGCCAGTCCACGCATTGCTTGATGATGCGGTTGGACTGCTTCATCTCCTCCATGCGCACCAGGTAGCGGTCGTAGGTGTCGCCGGTCTTGCCCACCGGGATGTCGAAGTCCAGGCGGTCGTACACCTCGTAAGGCTGCTTTTTGCGCAGGTCCCAGGCGACACCGGAGCCACGCAGCATGGGCCCTGTCATGCCCAGGTTGAGCGCGCGCTCGGCGGTGACCACGCCAATACCCACCGTGCGCTGTTTCCAGATGCGGTTGTCGGTGAGCAGCGTGTGGTACTCGCCCAGGTAGGTCGGGAAGCGCTGGGTGAAATCGTCGATGAAGTCGAGCAGCGAACCCTGGCGGTTGCTGTTCATTTCAGCCATCGCCTTGGCGTTGCGGATCTTGCTGTGCCGGTACTGAGGCATCGAGTCGGGCAGATCGCGGTAGACGCCACCCGGCCGGAAATAGGCCGCGTGCATCCGGGCACCGGAAACCGCCTCGTACATGTCAAAAAGGTCTTCGCGCTCCCGGAAAGCGTAGATCAGGATGGTTGAGCTGCCGCAATCGTTGCCGTGCGAACCCAGCCACATGAGGTGGTTCATCAGGCGCGTGATCTCGCTGAACATCACCCGGATGTACTGCGCACGGATCGGCACCTCGATGCCCAGCAGCTTCTCGATCGCCAGGCAGTAGGCGTGCTCGTTGCACATCATCGAGACGTAGTCCAGCCGGTCCATGTAGGGCAGCGACTGGATGAAGGTTTTGTGCTCCGCGAGCTTCTCGGTGGCGCGGTGCAGCAGGCCGATGTGCGGATCGGCGCGCTGAACCACCTCGCCGTCCAGTTCAAGCACCAGGCGCAGCACGCCGTGGGCCGCCGGATGCTGGGGACCGAGGTTGAGGGTGTAGTTCTTGATTTCCGCCATATTTACGCTCTCCCCCGCGCCGACTTCGTCGTCACCCCCAACAGGGGACAACACCAGCGGCCGGGCAAAGCCAGTTCCGCGGTGTTTGCTGGAAAACTGCCCAACACTGCAAACGTTTTGGCGTCCATCAGTGCAGCCCTCCGTAGTTGTCTTCGCGAATCACGCGCGGCGTGACCTCGCGCGGCTCGATCGTCACCGGCTCGTAGATCACGCGCTGACGCTCGGCGTCGTAACGCATCTCCACATGCCCGGACAGCGGGAAATCCTTGCGGAAGGGATGACCGATGAAGCCGTAATCGGTCAGGATGCGGCGCAGATCGTTGTGGCCTTCAAACACGATACCGAACAGATCGAACGCCTCGCGCTCGTACCAGTTGGCCGACGCCCAGAGCCCGGTGACCGAGTCAAGCACCGGAAAGTCGTCATCCGGACAAAACACCCGCACGCGCACACGGTGGTTCAGGCTGACCGAGAGCAGGTGCACGACCGCAGCGTAACGCGGGCCCTCCCAGCGGCCATCACCGTAAGTTGAATAGTCGATACCGCAGAGGTCGATCAGCTGCTCAAAGCGGGTCTGCGGCGCATCGCGCAGCGTCTGCATGGCGCCCAAATACTGGGCGGCCGTCACCACCAGCGTGAGCTCACCCCGCTCAACGGTGAGCTTGTGCACGCGGTCCCCGAGCAACTCGGCCACGGTGGCCCGCAAAACCTCTGGGTGAACCGCGTGGCCGGCATCGGAAAGGAGGGTGTCGCTCATGGCTCATCCTGGACGCCGCTCAGGCGCGCGCAATCGTGTTGGTGCGACGGATCTTCTGCTGCAGCTGAATGATTCCGTACAGGAGCGCCTCGGCGGTCGGCGGGCAGCCCGGCACATACACGTCAACGGGTACGATGCGATCGCAGCCGCGCACCACCGAATAGCTGTAATGGTAGTAACCGCCGCCATTGGCGCATGAACCCATGGAAAGCACCCAGCGTGGCTCGGCCATCTGGTCGTACACCTTGCGCAGGGCCGGGGCCATCTTGTTGCACAAGGTACCCGCCACGATCATCAGATCGGCCTGGCGCGGACTGGCCCGGAACACCTCGGCCCCGAAGCGGCCGATGTCGTAACGCGCGGCAGCGGCATGCATCATTTCGACCGCGCAGCACGCCAGGCCAAAGGTCATGGGCCACAGCGAACCTGTCTTGGCCCAGTTCACCACCGAGTCGTAGCTGGTGGTGACAAAGCCTTCCTTGAATACGCCTTCAATCATGTGCTGCTCCGGTAGAAGATGGCGAGATGCGGGAGATCACTCCCAGTCGAGGGCGCCCTTTTTCCACTCATAGACAAAACCCACCGTGAGGATGGCCAGGAACACCACGCCAGCGAGAAAGCCGGTCATACCGATGTCCCCGAGCGCCACCGCCCACGGGATGAGGAAAGCAATTTCGAGATCGAACAGAATGAAAAGAATGGCCACCAAGTAGTAGCGCACATCGAATTTCATCCGCGCGTCTTCGAAAGCCTCAAAGCCGCATTCGTAGGGAGAGTTCTTTTCGGCATCGGGCCGGTTCGGGCCAAGCAGATAACCCAGCACCTGCGGAATGACACCGATCGCAACGCCCACCAGGATGAACAAAAGCACGGGGAGGTATTGTTCAAGGCTCATCTGGGCTGAGATTCCACTGACACAGCGCAAGGGCCATGTTGTTCAAAGATTGGTGCCGACGGCGAGACTCGAACTCGCACAGCTTTCGCCACTACCCCCTCAAGATAGCGTGTCTACCAATTTCACCACGTCGGCTGACTCTGACTT
>JAIFNE010000191.1 GCA_020047875.1 Hydrogenophaga sp. | reverse complement strand
CGGCCAGGTTCAGACTACGCGTTCAGCCTCAACCTGCTGAAGAAATTCAAGGCCCTGTTTCCCCACGTGCCGACCAAGAGCGGCCTGATGGTGGGCCTGGGCGAGACCGACGAGGAAATTCTGGCGGTGATGCGAGACATGCGGGAACACGGCATCAACATGCTGACCATCGGCCAGTATCTTGCGCCCAGTGGCCACCACCTGCCGGTGCGCCGCTATGTGCACCCCGACGTTTTCAAGATGTTCGAAGCAGAGGCCTACAAGATGGGCTTCAGCCACGCCGCCGTGGGTGCGATGGTGCGCAGCTCTTACCACGCCGATCAGCAAGCGCACGACGTGCTGGGCGCCGCGCGCTGATGCGAATCGGGTGGCCCGCAGGGCTCAGGCGGCCGCCGAGCTGAGGTCTGCCGCGCGGGCCTGAGCCTGGGTATCGGCGTGCCCTGGCCAGCCGGTCCAGTTCAGGATTTCGAGCCGTCCATTGGGGTGCTCCACCAACGCGGTGAGGCTCTCCACCCAGTCACCGTCGTTGCAGTACAGGATGCCGTCGATCGTGCGAATTTCAGCATGGTGGATGTGCCCACACACCACGCCGTGCACACCGCGTTCACGCGCTTCGCGCGCCACCGCCGTTTCAAAGTCGTCCACGTAGCTCACTGCCCGCTTGACCTTGAGCTTGAGGTAGCGCGACAGGCTCCAGTAAGGCAGGCCCAGGCGGGCGCGCATGGAATTGAGATGCCGGTTGAACCGCAAGGTGAGCTCGTAAGCCCAGTCGCCCACGTGCGCCAGCCACTTCGCGCACTGAATCACGCCGTCGAAGTGGTCACCGTGCGTGACCCACAGCAGCCGCCCGTCTGCCGTTTGGTGGATCGCCTCGTCGAGCACCTCCACGCCGCCAAAATTGTGACCAAGGTACTTGCGCGCGAACTCGTCATGGTTGCCCGGTACAAACACCACGCGCGTGCCCTTGCGCGCCTTGCGCAGCAGTTTTTGCACCACATCGTTGTGCGCCTGCGGCCAATACCACTGCCGCCGTAGCTGCCAGCCGTCGATGATGTCGCCCACCAGGTAGAGCGTGTCGCACTCGACGCGCTTCAGAAAGTCCAGCAGCGCGTTGGCCTGGCAGCCCGGTGTGCCCAGGTGCAGGTCGGATATCCAGACGGTGCGTACCCGCATGCCATGGGGCGCGTCGGCCTCTGGCTCGGTGGAATCCGCGGCGCTCAGCAGGGGGAGAAGGTCACGTCGCATGGACGTTCAGTCTGATGAGGTGTTGCGACACGGGCATGAAACGCTGGCGTCAGTTTCATGACACGGCCGGCTCGGCCATGCGCTCGGCATCGGCAGGCTGCCGGGCATTCAGGATGGTCGCCAGCCGCTGCGGCACCTCCCACGCAGCGCGGTTTTCCACCGCCGCCGCGCATTGCTGAAACGCCCCCAGCCGCGACAGCAACTGGTCGACCGCAGCGGCAATCTGACCGAAGCTGCGCAGCGTCAGGCCCACGCCCTGCTCACGCACCCATTCGGCATTCCAGCGCTCTTGCGGCATGGTCCAGGCGTTGCGCGTCACGATCACCGGCAAACCCATCTGCACCGCCTCGCTGATCGCGCCCGGGCCTGGTTTGCCCACAAAGAAGTCGGCCAGCTGCATCCAGCGCGCCACATCGGGGGTGAAGCCCACCACCACGCGCGGCGCCGCTGCCGGCAAGGCGCGCAGCGACTGCGCTAGCGCTTCATTGCGCCCGCACAGCAGGATCAGCGGCACATCCGGCAGCGCCGTGGCAATGCGCTTCATCACCCGCGAGCCGGCGCCGCCAAACATCACCAGGCCCACCGGCCGCTGCGAATCGAGCCCCAAGGCAGCTCGTTCGCGCTCACGCACGCCCTCGCGATCCAGCAGAGCCTGATCGTGAAAGGCCGGGCGCAGCAGCATGCCGTTGACGCGGTGCACCTGCGCTGGCGGGCAGCCTGCGCTCAGCGCCTGGGCCTGCGCATGCGCTGTGCCACACACAACATGCTGCTGAG
The DNA here is from genome assembly GCA_020047875.1 of Hydrogenophaga sp. Classification (GTDB taxonomy): domain Bacteria; phylum Pseudomonadota; class Gammaproteobacteria; order Burkholderiales; family Burkholderiaceae_C; genus Hydrogenophaga. The sequence continues at coordinate 5,683 of JAIFNE010000191.1, read as the reverse complement.
TGCCGGGCTCCACCCAGAAGGCAGGCGGGTGATCGGCCATGTCGGTCAACACCGTGACGAACGGGGTCTGTGGCCGCACCAGGGCCAGGCTGTCGTGCAGCGCGCGGTTGAAGTTCGGAATGAGCGACACCACCATGTCGGGTCGGGTGTGGCGCCAGTGCGCCGCCAGCCGCTCCACCAGCAGCGGATGGCTCCAGCGAATCGCGCGCTGCCACAGCTTGAGCTCCTGCGTGAGACCGAGCGTGAAGCCGCTGGCCAGACGCTTGTTGTAAAGGTCTTCCGGGTCGAAGCCCATGACCCGGCGAAAGCGGCCGGCGGGATCGATGAGTTCGGTGAAATTCAGCTTGCGCACCCGCCAGGGCAGCCCTTGCGCCTCGATGGCGAGCGACAGTGCATCGGCGGCGGCGCGGTGTCCGCCACCCGCGTTGAACCAGACCAGATCGACGTTGAGCATGAACCGATGCTGTGTGGCTTCCGAGAATTGGGCGTGACAACACCATGACGTGTGCGTGACGCAACCGGCCGGCACCGAACGCCCGGCGCGGTAACCTTTACGCATGAATGCCAACCTCCTTGCCCTGGGCGCCATCGCGCTGTGGGCCTCGCTGGCCGCACTCGGTGTGGCGCTGTCGCACGTCCCGCCGTTCCTGCTCACCGGGCTGGGCTTGCTGGAGTGGCGCGTGCCGCCGGCCACGCTGGCGGTGGGCGTGTACGGCCTGTTCGGCTTTCACTTTCTGCTGTTCATCGCGCTGCGCCACGCGCCTCCGGTGCAGGCCAACCTGATCAATTACCTCTGGCCGCTGGGCATCGTGGTGATGGCACCACTGTTCTTGCCCGGTCTGTCGCTCAGCAAGCGCCATGTGTTCGCCGCCCTGCTGGGCTTTGCGGGCGCGGCGCTGGCCATTCTGGGCGGGCGCCCCGCCGACCCGGGCGCGCCGCTGTGGTCCTGGGGCTACATCCCGGCATTTCTGTCGGCCTTCATCTGGGCCAGCTATTCCCTGCTCACCAAGCGCGTCCAGCCGTTCTCGACCTCGGCCATCGGCACGTTTGCGCTGGTCTCGGGCGTGCTGGCGCTGCTGTGCCATGCCTGGCTGGAGCCGCGGGTTCTGCTCACGGGCACCGACTGGGCACTGATCGGCTTGCTGGGCGTTCTTTCTGTGGGACGCGGCGCTCAAGCGCGGCGATGCGCGGCAGATTGGCGTGCTCAGCTTTCTCACGCCGCTGCTCTCCACGCTGGTGCTGCTCACGCAGCGCGGCGAAATGCCCAGCCCGGCGGTTGGGCTGGCTGCGCTCATGATCGTGGGTGCGGCGGTGATGGCCACCCGACGTTAGGCGCCACGCGTTCGCGGGCACACACGGGCACCGCAACGCAGGAACGGGGGAGCCTCAGTCGGTCATCAGCGCGGCGGGGTCTTCGGCCACCAGCACGCTCTGAGCCCAGCTGCTGAGCTTGCCGGTATCGCAGCGCAAGATTTGCTGCTTCACCGCCAGAATCTGCGCGGGATGCATCGAGAAACTGCGCAGGCCAAGGCCCAGCAGCAGCCGCGTCATGCTCACGTCGCCCGCCATTTCCCCGCACACCGTCACTGGTTTTCCCTGTGCGCGGCTTTGCGCGATGGTGCTGGCCAGCAGCTGCAGCACCGCCGGGTGGACCGGGTTGTACAGGTGGGCGACCGATTCATCGGCCCGATCAATCGCCAGCGTGTACTGAATCAGATCGTTGGTGCCAATGGACAAGAAATCAAAGTGCCGCAGGAACAGCGGCACGGTGAGCGCCGCCGCCGGAATTTCGATCATGGCACCCAGCCGCAGCGGCCCGTATTCGGTCCCGCTGGCCGACAGCTGCTCCCGGGCGCGCTCGATCAGGGCCAGGGTCTGTCGTATCTCGCTGGCGTGGGCCAGCATCGGGATCAGCAGATGGATCGGGCCATACGCAGCCGCGCGCAGAATCGCCCGCAGTTGCACCAGAAACACCGCCGGCTCGGCCAGGCTCCAGCGGATCGCGCGCAGGCCCATGGCCGGGTTGATGTGGTCGTCGCTGGTGCGACCGGCGCCGCGGTCCAGCGGCTTGTCGGCTCCCACATCGATGGTCCGTATCGTCACCGGCAGGCCTTGCATGCCTTCGACCGTGCGCCGGTACGCCTCGAACTGCTCCTCTTCGTCGGGCAGCTTGCCCGCGCGACCCATGAACAGAAATTCGGTGCGAAACAGGCCCACGCCCACCGCGCCGGCATTGAGCGCGCTCACCACGTCCTGAGGCTGTTCGATGTTGGCCAGCAACTCGATGCGCTGGCCGTCGAGCGAGACCGCCGGCGTGTTCTTCAGGCGCGACAGTCGCTCGCGCTCCACCTCGCCGCGGCGCTGCTTGTCGCTGTATTCGGCCAGCAGCATCGGCGACGGGTCGACCAGCAACACGCCCGCATCGCCGTCGATGATGACCCAGTCGTCCTGGCGCACCAGGTGGCTGGCACCGCGCGCACCGACCACCGCCGGAATGTCCATGCTGCGCGCCACGATGGCGGTGTGGCTGGTCTTGCCGCCCACATCGGTCACGAATCCGGTGAACACGCTTTGCTTGAACTGCAGCATGTCGGCCGGCGAGAGGTCGTGCGCCACCAGCACCAGCGGCACACCCGTCGTCCCGGAAGCGGGATCGCCATCGCCGCCCGCCGCCGGCGCTGCCACCGCACTGGCTGCGCCGCGCATCACGCGCAGGATGCGTTCGACCACCTGCTCCAGATCGGCCTTGCGCTCGCGCAGGTAGGGGTCTTCCATCTCGTCGAACTGGCGCGCAATCACCTCCAGCTGCGAGGTCAGCGCCCACTCGGCGTTGTACTGGCGCTCCACGATCCAGTGCTTGACACCGCTGCTGAGCTGCTCGTCCTGCAGCAGCATGAGGTGCACGTCGAGCAAGGCGCTCAGTTCGGGGTGTGCATCGGCGCCGCTGAGTTCGTGCAGGCCCTGCTGAATCTTGCCAATCTCCGCCGCCACCGCATCGCGCGCGTGGCGCAGGCGCTCGATCTCGCCGGCCACCTGGGCCGGTTTCACGATGTAGTGCGCCACGTCGATCCGGCTGGACGCCACAATCACCGCCCGCCCGATGGCAATGCCGCGGGAAACCGCCAGTCCGTGAACGGTGAAGGTCATGGCGATCTCGGCCCAGCGGGGAAGCGTGGGGGCCTCGTTTCGCCGCCGGGCCGCCCCAAGGCGAAACAGCCCCCTCGGGGGGCAGCGACCCGCGCAGCGGCGGAGCGTGGGGGCAACAGATCCCAACGCGCCGGGCCGCCCCAAGCGGGATCAGCCCCCTCGGGGGGCAGCGGACCACGCGCAGCGGGAGAGCGTGGGGGCATCACCCTCACTCACCTTCCCCGAACTTGTCATGAATCAGCGCGAGGATCGCATCCATCGCCTGCTGCTCGTCGGCGCCGCTGGTCTCGATCTCCACCTCGCTGCCCATGCCGGCGGCCAGCATCATCACGCCCATGATGCTCTTGGCATTGATGCGGCGATCGCCGCGGGACATCCAGACCTCGCAGCTGTGGCTGCCTGCGATCTTGGTGAGCTTGGCCGAGGCGCGCGCATGCAGGCCCAGCTTATTGCTGATGGTCACGGATGTCTTGATCATGGGGGGCTCGTCTGGCCTGGTTCTGGGGTGCGGTCACGGCGACCTGGATCACACCCTGGGTACCGCCGATCATGGCGCGCGCAACCAGGGCTTCCAGGGATTCATGGCGGTAGGAAACGGTGCGCAACAGCATGGGCAGATTGACGCCGGTCACGAGCCGCGCATGCACGCCGTCGCTGAGTTTTTGCGCCACGTTGCAAGGCGTGGCGCCAAACACATCGGTGAGGATCAAGGTCTCGGGCCAGCCGGCTTGCCGCAACAGCGCGCGCGCCTGCGCCAGCGACTCCTCCGGGGGCACGTTGGGCTGCACATCCAGCGCACACATCGCCGCTGCGCTGTCCGGAAAGACATGCAGCGCGCAGGTGCGCAAGGCGGAGGCGAGCGGCGCGTGCGCAATGATCAGAATGCCGTTCATGTGCTCAGTTTAGCTGGGTCGCCTGGGGCTCAATCGGCGATAGCGAACCAAAAAAACGGCATACGCAGCCATACCGCACAGGCCAAACAGGGCCACCGCGCCGCGAAAACTGGTGGCGGTGTCCCAGCCCAAGGCGATCAGCCCGTCCACCGCCAGACCGATCGCCCACTGCACGCAGAAGATGCCGGAAAAAATCACCAGGTTGTAGGCGGAGAGTGCTCGGCCAGCCGCCTCGGGCGGCAAGGCCTGCGCCACCGCCGGTTGCGCCAGCGACACCAGGGTGCTGCTGACGCAGAACAGCGCCCACATTGGCCAACCTGCGCGCTCGCCCAGCGCCACGATGGCGAGCAACACCAGCAGGCTGACCGGCAAGCCCCAGGCGATCAGTCGCTCAGCCGAGAGGCCACGGCGCACCAGCATGGGGCTGGTGAGGCCCCAGAGCCAGAAAGTGACAAGCATCAACAGATTGATCGCAAACAGGCCAAATGCAGCCCGCTCCGGGCTTTCGCCGGCCACCTGCACCATCCATGGCCCAGCCCACAGCGTCTGCACAGCGACCATGCCGCCGTAGTTCACAAACCCGATGGGCACCATCTGGCGAAAGAACGGATGGCGCGCAATCTCCCGGTAGTTGATCACCGCCGCGGTTGGTGGGGCGGCCGCGCGCCGTCCATCGGTCCAGTTTGGCACCCGCCACCACAGCAGCGCCATGACCAGCAACAGCAGCAACGCCAGCCACCAGAACAGGCCGCGCCAGCCGATCAGCGGCAGCAGCCACTGCACCGGCAGGGTGGCGGCCACCATGCCCAGCGAGCCGGTCATGAGCATCCACGAATTCACCCGCAACAACGTGGGCGCAGACAGCCAGCGGCGAAAGCCGGTCAGCGCGGCCACGCCCATGCCGGTGAGCACCCGCGCCGCCAGAAGGCCCGCGAAGCTGTTGGCCAGCGCGAATGCCACGCAACCGATCACCGCCAGGGCAAGAAAACCCACGATCACCCTGCGCGGGCCGTACCGGTCCAGCCAGTTGCCCAGCAGCAACTGCGGCAGTGCAAAACCGAGGAAATATCCGGCGGCCAGCAGGCCCAGATCGCTGGCGCTGAGTGCCAGCTCGGCGCTCAGTGTGGGCGAGAGCGTGGCGGTGATGGCCCGCACCAGCGCCGAGAGAAGGACGGGAGCCAGTCGGGATGGGGGGCATGCCCGCCGGCGGGCTGGGAAAGGCTCACGGTGCGGGCAGCCGAAGACCACCAAAAAAGGTGTCAAGCGCCTCGTCTGGCAGTCGTTCGCCATACAGCGCCGCCTGGAAAACCTGCGTGCCACGGGCGAAGTAGACCGCCCGCGTCTGCACCGCGCCACCGGCTGGGTTCTGGCCGCTGGCCCGCACGCCCAGCGTCTGCGGCGCGCCCGGCACCGCCGCCGCCCAGGCAGTGGAGGCCTCATCGCCAGGGGCTGAGTGCACACCGATGGCCAGCAGACTGGCGCTGCGCCAGCTGGCCATGGCAACCGGGGCTTGGGCCGCATCGGCCAGATTGGCCCAAGCCAGCGCGAACTGCACGCCACCCGTTTCGCAAGCGAGCAAGTGCAGTTCGGTCGGGCTGCCCGCGAGCGGGACCGTGCGCTGCGCCGTGTCTGGCTTGCACGGC
>JAIFNE010000113.1 GCA_020047875.1 Hydrogenophaga sp. | reverse complement strand
CCATCACGCGGCGCCTGGGTGCGATCCTGTCGCGGCGCGCGCTGGGTCGGGGTGCCACGCGCTGGCTGCCGATCGTGGGCGCGGTGGGCGTAGGCGCCTACGCCTACCGCGACACCGCGCAGGTAGCCGCCACCGCCATCGACCTGTTCGACGGCGTGATCGAGGTTGAAGCGCAGGTGGTGAACAACGAGCCGGCCTGAAAGACCTTGATTCGGCTTCGGGGCTTGCCAGCCAGGCAGCGCTTCCGTACACTGCAAAAACTGTGTTTATAAACACATTAACAGCATAAACTCAGCTCGGCTTGCCGCAACGCCTTCAGCGTCCGCCCCTGCGCATTCTTCCACTCGATGCGTCCGTTGGCGCTGCGCCCCAGCACCACGGCAGCTGCCGTGCTGGGCGAGCTGAAGCTGTAGTCCTGCGTGAAGCGGTACAGCCCGTCGGCCAGCGCCAGCACGCCGTTGGCGATCAGCTCCTGCCGCAGGTCGAACATACCGTGCACATCCTGCTGCATGGAAGGCACCGACTCGGCCACCGCCTGCGAACCCGCCTTCACCACAAAACCCTGGCTCGCCTCGTGGCCGCTGGCCAGCACACCCTTGCCCTTGCAGCTGAGCACCGGGCTCGCTTTGGCGGCCACGGCCGGCACCGACTCAAACGCATGCACCCCCAGCACCGGCAGCATGCCCAGCATGTGGGCCAAAAACACCTCCATGTCGGCCCGGTCCGCCTCGCTCAGGGTGGGTTGGCCGGGGAAGTTGCCGTTGTCCAGCGGCACGCGCTTGGCCGCGCGGGCCAGCGCGATCAGCCGCGCCTCCAGAAGCTGCACATGGGCCTTGTTCAGCAGCCCGCCCACCGCCACAAAGCCGATGGCGCGGGTCCAGAAATCTTTCTTCGACTGGTGGTCTTGCAGGCGCGGGAGGATCGGGTCGCCCTCGCCCACGTAAAGCAGCTCGCCCTCGCCGTCTGGCCGGGGGCCGAGCAACAGATACACCCCGGTCTGCTGAAGCTCGGGCCGGGCCTTCACCTGCGGCAGCAAGGCGCGCGGGAACACCACGGTGCGGGCGCTGGCGTTGAAGCGCTCGACGATGCGCAGGCCGTCGGGGTCGCCGTCTGCGACGAAGATGCGCAGGGAAAATGGGGTGCTCATGCGGTTCATTCAAGTGCCTTGGCGACCGTGCGATACGCTTGATCGGGTCGGTTGGGCACATCGGGGAAGCGCAGTTCCAACAGATGTCTTTTCACCATCCCGCCGAGGATGCGACTTTGCAGGTTCTCCGCATCACGGCTGGGCAGGACGGCCAGTTCCCTGGAGGTCAGCCATCGCGCCTCACACAGAAGCAGAACCAGGCCCTCCATTTCAGCCACCGACAGCTTCTTCTTGTTTCGCGCGGGCTCTGCCAATGACAGGAGTTCTGGCGGCAAATGAGGGGAGTCCCCTGGCAAATGAGGGAAGCTACCCGGCGCGCGTCGGGTATTTCCTGCAGGGCCTGGCGGCCCAGCGCTTCGATGGCGCTGGCCACCGGGTCGCTGGCGCTGCTGGCATGGAACACGCCATTGACGGCCAGCCGCTGGTTGGCCAGGCCGAGCTGGCGCAGCTCGTCAGCGGTGCGGGCGGCTTCCTGCATGGGGCGCGGGTCGGGCCGGGTGACGAGCACCACGGTGGTGAGCGCGGGGTTGCTCAGCGCTTTGAACGCGGCGTTGAAGCGGGCTTCCTGCATCTTCAGGCCGGAGTGCGGACCGAGGCAGGACGCGCCGCGATCGTTGCCGGCCAGAAAGCCGGTCCAGGCCTTGGGCAGGCTCAAGAGGCGCAGGGTGTGGCCGGTGGGCGCGGTGTCAAACACCACATGGTCGTAAGCACTTTCGCCGCCCTCGCCCGCCAGCAGCGCGGCGAATTCGTCGAAAGCGGCGATTTCGGTGGTGCAGGCGCCCGAGAGCTGTTCGCGCACGGTCTGGCGCTCTTCGTCGCTGGCGCTGGCTTCGAGCTGCGCGAGCACGCGCTGGCGGTAGGCCTCGGCGGCGGTGTCGGGGTCGATGTTGAGCATGTGCAGGCCCGGCACACCGGGCACGGCCACCGGCTGGTTGGACAGCGGCACGCCGAGCATTTCGTCGAGGTTGGAAGCCGCGTCGGTGCTGACCAGTAACACCCGCTGGCCCGCGTCAGCCAGGGCAATGGCGGTGGCGGTGGAGAGCGAGGTTTTGCCCACGCCGCCCTTGCCGGTAAAAAACAGGAAGCGCGTGGGCGCGGTGGCGAAGCCGGGGAGTTTGGGTGTGGTCATGCGCTCAGCATGGCACGGGCGGCGCGCACGCCGGCTGATCCGTCAACCCCAGGAGCGGGTCAGCAATTCGTCCAGTGCATCGGCAATCGCCTGGCCTTGCTCGGCCAGTGAGCCCACGTGTTCACCGAGTTGCTCCATCGCAACGGACACCAGGTCCAGAGGATGCAACACCACATCCACGTTTTCCACGCAAAAGATCGGGTTCATTCGCGTGCCGGCGCTGGGCGTCTGGGCGGGCAGCGCGCTGCGGCGTACCAACGGCACCACCACGCGACGACGGTACCGGTCAAATTGCGCTGATTGAACGACAACAACGAATGGAATGCTGTCCCGCAACGCGCCTTTGTTGCGGTGAACGTCGAACTGGGGCACGGCAGCGGTTTACAGCGTGCTGTGTTCGTCTGCAAAAGAGCCCAAGCGATCGTGCAGGGCGTTCCAGCCGGCCGCGCAAGCGTCGGCCCGTTGCTGCTGCGAGCGAGCAGCCTGCTGCTGGGCCACGAAATCGGCCAACAGGGTTTCCATGGTGGCAGAGAGGTTGCTGGTGTAAGCGCGAGCCTGCTCCACAAGGGCTTCGTTGAGCGTGAGGTTGACCGGGCGCTTGCGCACGGGGGCGGTACTTGGCATGCATCCACTCCTCAAGTAACGGTGATGCGCATGATATGCGCATTGTCAGTTTTAACCAGGCAATGCATTCGCCCCGGCGGCGTCACCATCGCAGCTATCCCAGGCGGCACCCGCTACAAAGGCGCCTTCGGGTCAGCGCGGCAGCGGTTGCCTGGTGTCGTCTTGTTTCTGCCGAGCGGATTCAGGCGAACACCTCGGTGTCCACCTCGCTGTTGGCCTGCGCGTTGTAGCGGTCGCCCTTCACGGTGTGCTGGTTGATGTGAGCGTCCAGCCGAGCCATCACCGCGGCATTGAGCTTCACGTCCACAGCGCCCAGATCGTCAAGCAGATGCGCCACGCTGGTGGTACCGGGTATGGGCAGGATGTGCGGCGCGCGGTGCAACAGCCAGGCGATGGCCAGCTGCGCTGGCGTGCAACCCACCTCGCAGGCCATGGCCTGGAAGGCCGGCAGCAGCTTCAGGTTGGCGGTGTGGTGCTCGGGCGCGAAACGCGGCATGGTGCGGCGGATGTCTTTGGCATCGAAGGCGCTCAGGTCCAGCGCACCACACAAAAAGCCGCGCCCCACCGGACTGAAGGCAACGAAGCTCACGCCCAGCTCGCGGCAGGCGTCGAGCACGGCGATTTCGGCGTTGCGCGACCACAGCGAGTACTCGGTTTGCAGTGCGGCAATGGGGTATTCGGCGTGGGCTTTGCGCAGCGTGGCAGCCGAGACCTCGCTCAAGCCCACAGCGCGGATCTTGCCCGCGCGCACCAGCTCCCCCAGGGCGCCCACGCTCTCTTCGATCGGCACCTGCTTGTCCCAGCGGTGCAGGTAATACAGATCGATCACGTCGGTCTGCAGGCGCTTCAAGGCGTCTTCGCAGGTGGCCTTGAGGGTGTCGGGCCGGCCCGCCCTCGGCGTTGGGCACGCCCTGCATGCCGCACTTGCTGGCCAGTGTGAACCGGGCGCGGTGCTTGGCCAGGTATTTGCCCACCAGCGTCTCGCTGGCGCCAAAGCCGTACAACGCCGCGGTGTCGAAGTGCGTCACGCCGGCGTCCAGCGCGGTGAGCAGCAGACGCTCGGCCTGCTCTTCAGAGACCGGGGGGCCGTAGGCGTGGCAGATGTTCATGCAGCCCAGACCGATGGCACTGACTTGGAAGGGGCCGAGTTGGCGTTGCTGCATTTTTGTTTCCTCGTGGCGCGCAAAAAAGGGGTCAGAGCACGTCACCGCTGCGCGGCGGGTGGTCTGGCCCCATTGTGCTGTGGGCGATCAATCCGTCGGGATCAATCAGGCATTGAGTTGCTGTTCCAGGTTGTGCAGCACCTGGTAGCAGCTGAACACCTGGGCCACGCTGGGCGAAGAATTCGCGGTCTTGCAGCTCGATGCCGTTCATGGACACCGCCACCTGGCTCACGTCGATCTTTTCTTCCTTGCCGGTGAACAGGTCGTCGTAGCGCGCGAGGTAGGTCGCGGTGTCGCCGATGTAGCGGAAGTAGGTGCCCAGCGGGCCGTCGTTGTTGAAACTCAGGCTCAGCGTGCAAATGGCACCGCTGGCCGCTTTCAGCTGGATGCTCATGTCCATGGCGATGCCCAGCACCGGGTGGATCGGGCCCTGGATGGCGTTGGCCTAGCAGGTGGTCGGTCCAGCTGCGGGCCTGGCCCAGCGCGTTGGTGTTGGTGCGGCGGAAGAAATAGGTCTGCACATCCATCTGCTGGATGTTGAATTCGCCGGCCGTGATCCTGTTGTGGACGTACTGGTGGCTGGGGTTGAAGCGGCGGGTGTGGCCGCACATGGCCACCAGGCCGGTTTGCTTCTGTAGGGCCACCACGTCTTGCGCGCCCTTCAAACTATCGGCCAGCGGAATTTCCACCTGCACGTGTTTGCCAGCCCGCAGGCAGGCCAGCGTCTGCTCGGCGTGCATCTGCGTGGGGGTGCAGAGGATGACGGCGTCCACCTCCTTGAGCGCCAGGCTGTCGGCCAGCTCGGTGGTGACGTGCCTGATGCCGTATTTGTCGGCCACTTCCTTGGTCTTCTCCAGGTCGCGGCTGATGAGCGAGACCACTTCAACGCCCTCGATGTTCTGGATGCCGTCCAGGTGCTTGATGCCGAAGGCGCCTGCGCCGGCCAGGGCGACTTTGATGGTCATGTCAGGGGTTCTCCAGAATGAGGTGGCCCACGGCCGTGTTGGATGCGGGCACATGGTAGAAGCGGTGCTTCACGGTGGGGGCCGGCCCCTGCCGCTTGCCGTCCACGATGTCGGCCATGGCGCCGCGGGCGATCAGCCACATCACGAGTTCGATGCCTTCGCTGCCCGCCTCGCGCACATAGTCCATGTGGTCTCGCTGCGCGCAGGCGACGGGGTCGGCAATCAGCTGGTCGAGCCAGGCGTTGTCCCACTCGCGGTTGATGAGACCGGCGCGCGCGCCCTGCAACTGGTGGCTCATGCCGCCCGTGCCCCAGATGTGCACGTTCAAATCTTCGTCGTAGCTCTCCACCGCCTTGCGGATGGCCTGCCCCAGCAGGAAGCAGCGCTTGCCCGACGGCACGGGGTACTGCACCACGTTGACCGCAAACGGGATCACCTGACAGGGCCAGGCGTTTTTCTTCGGGTCTAGCTCGCCACACATCAGCGACAGCGGCACGGTGAGGCCGTGGTCCACATCCATCTTGTTGACGATGGTGAGATCAAAGTCTTGCTGAATCACGCTTTGCGCGATGTGCGCAGACAGTTCGGGGTGGCCAACCACCGTGGGCACCGGGCGCGGGCCCCAGCCCTCGTCGGCCGGCTGGTAGGCGGCCGCGGTACCGATGGCGAAGGTGGGAATCATCTCCAGGCTGAAGGCGGTGGCGTGATCGTTGTAGACCAGAAAAATCACGTCGGGCCTGTTCTCTTTCATCCACCGCCGGGAATACTCGTAGCCGGCGAACACGGGTTTCCAGTAGTCCTCTTGCGTCTTGCCGAGATCGAGCGCGGCGCCGATGGCGGGCACATGCGAGGTGTAGACCGATGCGGTGATTCGGGCCATGTCAGTGCTTTCCCTGCGGTTGCCGATGGGCCTGGGCATCGCCGTCTTCGCCCAGGTAGCGGTTGCCCTCAATGGAGCGGCCGCCGCTGACCATCATCTGGCGGTACTCGGCCTCGGTCATGCCGGTCATGGAGCCGGCCATCTGCTGGAAGCTCATGCCATCGGTGGCGCCGATTTTGGCCAGAAAGTAAATGTTGCCACCGGTGCGCATGCACCAGTTGAGATCGCGCGCGATCACGGCCTGCTTCTGCTCCTCGGTCATGGCCCATTCATCCAGGTAGGCGCGTTCGTCGGCCCTGAAGCG
>JAIFNE010000168.1 GCA_020047875.1 Hydrogenophaga sp. | reverse complement strand
ACGCGGGATGGGCGGCCAACAAGCGAATGAACGCGGCTCGGCGACCGCAGGCCCGCAAAGCGCACCAGAAACGGACCGCTACGGACCCTGGCCCGCTCACCCGCCCCGCTCACCCGGCTTGGAAAGAATCCCCCATGCTCAGGGACCGATGGTCATGCCTGCGAATGCAAGCAGTTCAGTGGCCAGATGGGCACCGCCCCACCAGAGCAGCACCACCGAGGCCACGGCCACCAGCGCGACCAGATGACCAACCAGCAACATCAAGCCATCCCGCAGACGCAGACCCCAGGCGATCAGGATCATGGCCAACGCAGGCAAAACATTGTCAAAGCTGATGATGGGCACCGGCACCATCATGGACAGGCCGGCAGCTGACAGCATGAACGCATTGAACACGCGGGCCGACGGATGCGACAGCAACAACAAGCGCGGCCGCCCAACACGAGCGATGACGCGTACCACCCGGCTGACCACCTTCGTGATGAGCGCATGGACACGCTCATTGAGTTGCCGCTGAGCCAGCCAGGCGGGCAACGAAACGAGCCGGCCAAAGCACAGCCCGAAGGAAATCAGCAAGCAGAGCGCACCCACCGCTGTGGCCATGCCGGGCAACGCGATGGGGAACAGCAATGGCATGGCCAGCAACGACAACCACACCAAGCGTTGACGTTGGTTGGTTCCGACGATCTCGGCAAACGTGTCGCCCATGGATGACAAGTGGCCCAGGGCCATCCGCTCGACGGCGGCTCGCCGTCTGTCTCGCGGGCACCCGGATCGGCTGGAAGGTAAAGAACTGAGGTGCAAAACGGTACGCAGCAACAAACGGCCGCTCGGGTGAGGAAGCCCTGAACTGTGACGGGTTTGCGCCAAAAGGCAAGAAACCCGTGGCGAACGAGCACATCGGGAAAAACTGAACAAGAGACGGGTTTTGGACGCAAACTCTCGCGTGGTCACCGCAGCCACCGAACACGCTCTCTCGCGTGGCCCAGCCCGCTCAACAACCTCTGTAAATCCCCATGCCCAACACGCGAAGCACCAACGCCGTCCGCCTGGAATTCTCGCCCGGCTCCCTGGTGCAGACCAACCTGTCAGGCGCCGCTTTCACCGGCGACTGGCTCTGGGTGGCTGGCGACGAGGCCTGTGGTGTGGACCGCCTGCGGCGGCTCGACCCGATCGGCCGCGAGACCTTGCGATTCGGCGAGGTGCGCGATTTCGCGCTGGCCGACCTGCTCGACCTGCCAGGCGCAGCCGAGGAAGAGGCAGATCTGGAGGGCATGGCCGTGTCCGATGGCTTTCTTTGGGTGGTGGGCTCCCATGGCCTCAAACGCAAGAACATCAAGCCAGATCGAAGCCTCGCCGACAACAGCAAGCGGCTGACCAAGGTCACGTTGGACGGCAACCGGCGCCTGCTGGCGTGCCTGCCCATCGAACCCGACGCCCAAGGCGCGCCCTGCCTGGTGAAACAAGCCCAAGATGGTCGGCGGGCACTTCGACTCAAAGGCGATTCGCAGGCCAACCTGCTCACCCGCGCGCTGGCTGATGACCCCCACTTTGGCCCCTACATGGCCATTCCGGGCAAAGACAACGGCTTCGACGTGGAAGGCCTGGCGGTGGACGGGCCACGGCTGCTGCTCGGCCTGCGCGGCCCGGTGTTGCGGGGCTGGTCGGCGCTGCTCGAAATCAAGATCGAAGCCCGAGCTGACCACCTGCGTCTGGCGCCGCTGGATGAGAGGGGCACGCTGATCCGCAAGCACTTCCTCCAGCTTGATGGCCTGGGCATCCGCGATTTGCACTTCTCTGGCGACGATCTTTACATCCTGGCTGGGCCGACGATGGTTCTCAACGGCGACATCCGTGTCTTCAAATGGCCGCTGGCGCGCAAGCAGCTGGCGGCCAACCTCGAACCTGTGCAGTTTGAAACTTCGCTGACCGAGGCGGTTTCGCTGCCACATGGGCGCGGCACAAACCGCGCGGAGGCTATTTGCGATCTGCCCCCAGAGATGGCCGGCGGCAAGCCCCGCTGGCTGGTGCTGTACGACGCGCCCGGTGCAGACCGCCGGGACGGCGAACACACCGTGTTTGGCGATCTGCTGCGGCACGACTGATGCAAGCCACCGTCAGCCCGCAAGCCGCCCACCGCGCGCTGCCCGCCGCCATGCCAGCGCCTGTCCTGAACACCGAATCGGCCTTGCTGTTTGTCATCAACGCCTCGTCAGGCGCGCTGGATATCGACGCCAAGCGGGCTGTGATCGAGTCGGCCTTGGCAGCCGGCGGGCGCCAGGGAGAACTTCTGGTCTGCAGGCCAGCCGAACTCTCGCGGGTGGCCAGCCAGGCTGCTGCCAAGGCGGTGGCGAACCACACGGCGGTGATCGCTGTGGGTGGCGACGGCAGCCTCAACGCGGTGGCCCAGGCCACGCACGCTGCGGGTTGCCCCATGGGCGTCATTCCTTACGGCACCTTCAACTATTTCGCACGAACGCACGGCATACCCACCGATCCCGCTGCGGCCGCGCAGCTGCTGCTGCGCGCACAGCCGCTGCCGGTACAGGTGGCCGCTATCAACGAGCGGGTGTTTCTGGTCAACGCCAGCCTGGGCGTTTATCCCGAGCTGCTGCAAGACCGCGAAACCTACAAGGCGCGCTTTGGCCGAAGCCGCTGGGTTGCCTTTGTGGCGGCCTGCGCCACCTTGCTGCGCGCGCAACGCAAGCTGCGCTTGCACATCGAGCTGGGCGACACGGCGCGCGACGTACAAACGCTCACGCTGTTTGTCGGCAACAACCGGCTGCAGTTGCAGCAGTTCGGTGCAAACCCCGAGGACACCATGGCCGGCACACCGGGCCACGGCAGCATGGCCGCGCTCATGCTGCGCCCCATCGGCACGCTGTCCATGATCGGGCTGATGCTGCGTGGCGCCATGGGCAGGCTGGGCGAGGCGGCCGGGGTGGAAAGCTTCGAGTTTCAGCACATGGTGGTTAGGCCCAGGCTGCTCCCTGGCCGGCATGAGGTGGTGGTGGCATTCGACGGCGAGGTGGCGCGGATGCGAGCACCCATCGACTTTCGCGTGCTCGAAAAACCGCTGTACCTGCTTCAGGATCCGCTCGCTGCTGCCACGGCAGAGACAGCAAGGGCCAGCACCGCATGAGCGTCGTTCTACAGATCTCCGACACCCACTTCGGCACCGAAGTGCCTCAGGTGCTCGAAGCACTGGTCTCGCTGGCTGCGCAGCAAAAGCCCGACTTGGTGATCCTTTCGGGCGACATCACGCAGCGCGCGCGCCCAGTTCAGTTTCGCGCAGCCAAGGCCTTCGCCGACCGACTGGGTGCCCCGCTACTCGCTGTCCCGGGCAACCACGACATTGCGCTGTTCGACCTGTGGGCCCGCCTGACCCGCCCCTACGCGCGTTACGCCGCCGCGTTCGGGAGCGACACCGAACCCACCTACTCGTCGCCGCAATGCCTGGTGATTGGCGTCAACACCACGCGCGCGTGGCGTCACAAGAACGGAGAGGTTTCCTCCGCGCAAATCGATCGGGTGGCCAGGCAGTTGCGCGCAGCCACGGCAGAGCAGTTGCGCGTCGTGGTGGTACACCAGCCGCTGGCCGTGACAGAAGACCGCGATCGGGTCAACCTGCTGCGCGGTCATGCCGGCGCCCTGAAGGAGTGGGCTGCAGCAGGAGCCGACCTGCTGCTGGGCGGCCACATCCACCTGCCCTACACGCTCGCGATCCACGGATTGGCGCGGCGAATGTGGGTGGTCCAGGCGGGGACCGCCGTCTCGTCTCGAACACGTCCTGGCGTGACGAGGCGCCAGAAGCGCAGCACCATCCCACGCCAGACGAAGGCAGCGCCAAACCCAGTTGCCGGGTTGAACAATGGGACTTCGCCCGCACTGAACAGGCCTTTGTGTACACCGCATCAAGCACGGTGCACCCCGAGCGCCCTGCAGTGCAGGGCTGACGACACAGGCTCTGGTCTTGCCCTTGGTGCTTGACTCTGCCATGTTAACAGGCAGAAAAAGCCCCTCTCGGGGCTTTAATTCTGTGATTAATTCGGTTATCAAACTTTGAACTTTTCGATGTTGCCGCCAGCATCAAGAATGGCTTGAACCCAAGCAGGTTTGCGACCGCGACCGCCACCCCACGTTTCTCCGTTAGGTCCACGGTATTTCGCCTCCGCAGGCTCTTTGGCTTTGGTTGCATTGGCGATTTTTTCTCCCATGCTCACAGGTGCTGCTTTGGATTCACCTGCCAGCAACACAGCCGAAAAAAGTTGGCTGGGTTTGAGTGCAAGTTCTTTGATCTTCGCCTTGATGGCTTTGATCTCGTCTGCAAGCAGTGCTTCACGGACCGACTTCGCCTTGGATTCAAGTTCCGCGATTTGGGCTTGAATTTTTTGTATTCATCGTAGCTCACTTTTTCAGTCATGCTTTGAATTCCAAGAGGTTGTGACCGCGTGTTCTTAGCGTACTACTGTTTTTCTGTCTAGTGGCGTTGCTGCTTGATATCAGGGGATTGAGAACTTTTCTCGGAATGCGGCAAACGGCACCTGCACAGACTGCCAGGTGCCAAGTCCACAGTCGTTGGGTACATGGGCTGAAACTTGTTTAACATCGAGTACGCAGAGGGCATACGGCATCTTGCTGACGTCCCAGAGGTGGAAGGCGTGTGTCTTTGTTTCCTGTGCCCGCTCCCACTCATTGACGGTTAAATGAAAGGCACCATGCAGCCCCATGCTAGATGCCTTGACCTCAATGGAGAGGTTGCGAGAGTCCGAGTCGGATACGACAGACAGAATGTCATACCCGTCTTCATTGCTTTCTATCGAAATCCACTTGGCGGCTTTGCCTGTGCGCTGTGTCTCGTAGTCTAATGTCAGACGCTCGCCAAGGCGCCCCACCTGACTCTGACGTTCGTCTTTGAGCCCTCGTGCTCTTGCTGAAAGGGTGTCCCAAAACGCCACGGTGTCTGAGTCCACGCCATCTGCAAGAAGCGCCTCAACAAAAATTTGCCCGATTTCAGCGCCCGCAAAATGAAGCACTTTTGCCCGACCGCTTAGAGCACTCTGCACCCAGCTTGGGCGCTCAATATCTATGTAGTCCAGTAGCATTTGCCTTAAAAGTGCCGTGTAGCCACTGATATGCAAAAGGCGCTCCCCTTCAACCGTGGGAGCGAGGTTTCCTGCATCGTCAGTGCAGACCCAGCGCATGGCTTGGGCAGTGCTGAAAATCTTTTCAGATGCTATCGAGCCAAACGTAGAAAAGGCACTGAGAAAATACGGTGCTGGATTGGGATGCTTTTTAGCGAGGACCAGAAGCTCATGGCATCCTTGTGCGATGCCGGGTGAGAAGCGCAACATCATGCGACTCCCAGATCCCGCATGAGCGCCAGAACGTCATCTTCTGCAAGTCCCGTGCTGTATTCGTCGTAGTCTGGAATATCGACTGGATCAAGAGCAATCGGATCAGGGCACAAGTTGGAGTCTTCCAATGCCTTTGCCATCAAGCCAATTTTGTACCGTAAACGCTCGTCCACCGTTTCATCTACGCTGCCGATGCACTGAACGATTTCAACAGTGGTGCTTTGGTCGGGCGGAAGACCATAGCGATGAATACGATCTTCGGATTGCAGATAGTGGGCTGCGTTAAAGGTGCGGTCTAAATAAATAGCGTGGTGACAGACCCTATGAAGGCTCACGCCCTCACTTGCAGCAGCAGGATTGGCAACCATGATGCGAACATTGGGATCATCATGGAAGAGCTTTATTTTTCCTTCCCGCGTTTCATCATCATCCTCATCTCCTGCATCTACACCACCGTGAATATAGACTGCACCATGGTCGGAAAGACGCTCTGCAATATATTCAACGTTACGCACAAAGGAGGACCAAATTAGAACTTTGTGTCCTTCATTCGCCAGAGCACGAGCACGCTTTAAAACATACTTTAATTTCGGACCATCGCCCTCTGCCAGAACAGCCGCCAATAGGTCAGCATGTATAAAGCCAATCTCTGAGCTAAGCAGGGCGGGATTTGAGACAAACTGCAAAATGCGTGCGACTGATCGACCAAGAGAACGCAGTGCTTGTTTGCTGTGGGTTTTGAGCGCCCCAGCCGCTTCCCGTGCGACTTCAAATTTCATGAGCTTATAAAGCTCAAATTGCATCGGTGCCATTGCAAGGGGGATGCTCACCCGAGTCACTGGCGGAAGCCCAAGCTGCGCTTTATTGGT
>JAIFNE010000045.1 GCA_020047875.1 Hydrogenophaga sp. | reverse complement strand
CACAGCATCAGGCTGGCGGCGCGGATGGCCGAGGGGCCGAAGCGGGCGCCGGGCCGGTTGGTCACCACGCCGTCGAACGGCACGCCGCAGACCGCAAACGGCTGGTCGGCCAGCGGCGCGCAGGCCAGGAAACGGTTGGTGTTGCTGGCGTAAGCGAACTGTCCGAGGGCCATGGCCGGTGTCCTGAAAAAGAGGAAACCTGACGATACCGGGTTTGCCTCCGGCGTCTGAGGCCAATGCGATGCCGCTGCAACCATCCACCCCGTGGGTGGTGTTCAAGCCCAGCGTGGTGTTCGGCGCCTATTCGGCACCTGATGGAACGAGCAAGGCCGGCTGCTAACTGTGCCCACACCCACGGGCGCGGGCGCGGGCGCGAGCATCACGATGCGGGTGAACAGGCGGTCGAACTGCGGATCGCGCGGGCGGCGGGCGTTCAGCGGGTCCTGGTTGGTGGCAAAGGCGGCGTTGAGCGCGGGCCAGTCAATTCCGGTTCGCCGGCGGCTTCCAGCGCTTGAGCAGCAGCGCGTTGCTCACCACACTCACCGAGCTCAGCGCCATCGCGGCACCAGCAATCACCGGGCTCAGATAGCCGAGCGCTGCCAGCGGAATGCCGGCGGCGTTGTACGCGAAGGCCCAGAACAGATTCTGGCGGATTTTGCGCACCGTCTTGCGCGAGATGTCCAACGCAGCGGCCACCAGCGCCGGATCGCCGCGCAGCAGGGTGATGCCGGCGGCGTGCATGGCCACGTCCGAACCGCCTGGCCCGCCGTCCATCGCGCCCATGGCCAACCCGACATCGGCCGCTGCGAGTGCCGGGGCGTCGTTCACCCCGTCGCCCACCATGGCCACCACATGAAGCGCTCCCCGTGTCTCTGCGTGGTTTGCCGACGGCGAGCGGCCGGCTTGCAGTTGCGCCACCACGGCGGCCTTGTCGCCGGGCAGCACCTCGGCAATCACCTCGCCAGCGTCGGGATTGAGCCCGAGCCGGCGCGCCATGGCGTGGGCAGCGCCCCGGTTGTCGCCCGACACCATGAAGAGGCGCAAGCCGTGGGCGCGCAATTGGGCCAGCGCCTCGCGTGCACCGGCCTTGGGTTCGTCGCCGAACGCCAGCAGCGCCAGTGGCGTCCAGGCCGCGCCTTCACTGGCCTGGCTGGCCAGCAGCGACACGGTGGCGCCCTGGGCCTGGTGCTGCTGCACGCTCGCGGCCAGCGGGCCAAGATCCACGCCGAGTTCGTCCATCCAGCGCACGCTGCCCAGCACCAGCCTGGCGCCCTGCACCCAGCCTTCGCTGCCGCGCCCGCCCAACGCCTGCACCCCGTGCGCCGCATCGGGCGCCAGCGGCTCGCCGCGCTGCCGCGCCAGATCCAGCACCGCACGGGCCAGCGGGTGCTCGCTGTGGGCCTGCAGCGCAGCCGCGGCCCGCAGCGCCGACGCTTCGTCCACACCGCTCACCGCCTCGATGTGCAGCAAGCGCGGGCGGCCTTCGGTGAGGGTGCCGGTCTTGTCGAAGGCGACCGTGTCCACCCGGTGCGCGATCTCCAGCGCCTCGACATCCTTGATCAGAATGCCATGCTGCGCGGCGACACCGGTGCCCGCCATGATGGCGGTCGGCGTGGCCAGACCCAAGGCACACGGGCAGGCGATCACCAGCACCGCCACCGCGTGCAGCAGCGCCTCCTGCGCCGGCGCGCCGCTCCACAACCAGGCGGCCAGCGTAATGGCCGCAATCAGCAGAACCACCGGCACAAACACCGCCGCCACCCGGTCCACCAGCCGCTGCACCGGCGCCTTGCCGGCCTGCGCGTCTTGCACCAGCGCAATGATCTGCGCCAGCGTGCTTTGCGCACCCACCGCGCGCACCCGCATCTGCACCGAGCCCTCGCCATTAAGCGAGCCGCCGGTGACGCTATCGCCCTCGCCCTTGGGCACCAGGCGAGCCTCGCCCGTGAGCATCGATTCGTCGGCCTGCGTCTCGCCGCTGAGCAACTCGCCATCGGCCGCAAAGCGCTCGCCCGGCAACACGCGGATCAGGTCGCCAGGCAGCAGTTCGTCCACCGGCACATCGGTGAGTTCGGTGCGCCGCACGCCATCAGGCAGCAGGTGGGCGCGCTCCGGGCGCAAGGCATGCAGCGCGCGGATCGCACTGGTGGTCTGGCGCTTGGCGCGCGACTCCAGCCACTTGCCCAGCAGCACCAGCGTGATCACCACCGCCGAGCCCTCAAAATACAGATGCACCATCTCACCCGGTTCGGCGCTGAGCCAGAGCCAGGTGGAAAGCGCCCAGCCGGCCGTGGTGCCAATGGCCACCAGCAGCTCCATGTTGCCAGTCAGCGCCCTGAGCGCGTGCCAGCCGGCCTTGTAAAACCGCGCACCCAGCCAGAACTGCACCGGCGTGGCCAGCACAAACTGCATCCAGCCCGGCAACATCCAGTGCTGGCCAAACAGGTCGCCCGCCATCGGCAACACCAGCGGCGCCGACAGCAACACACCGATCAGCACCGGCAGCAGATCGCGAGAAACCCCATGCCAGCGCTCGCCGCCCGGATCGGCCGGCAGCTCCAGGGTGCGAGGCTCGTAACCAGCGTCGCGAACCGCCCGCTTGAGCCGTGCCAGCGTCTGCACCGCGTCACCGTCAGCCACCGTCACCCGGGCCGATTCGGTGGCCAGGTTCACCGTGGCATCGCTCACCCCGGCCTGCTTTTTCAGCGCCCGCTCCACCCGCGACACGCAAGAGGCACAGGTCATGCCGCCAATGCCGATGTCGATCCGGGCGGTGGTGGCGTCAGCGGGTGATTGGGTTTCTTGCCCGGCGCTCGGGAACTTGGGTGGCGCAACAGCGGTGGTCATGCGGCCACTGTAAGCTTTCCCCCCGTGGGAAGGTCAAGCCTGCGCCCATTTCAGCGTGTATCGTTTGTGACCAGAAGCCTGGCGCGCTTGACCTTGACACGGTGTCAGGCCCCAACCTCTGGTTTTTTTAACCTTGGAGATTTTCCAATGAACCAGACCTTCACCGTGCAGGGCATGACCTGCGGCCACTGCGAAAAGGCGGTGACCACCGCCATCAAGACGCTGGACCCGCAGGCCGAGGTGCACATCGACCGTGGCCAGAACCGGGTGGACGTGAACAGCCTGCAGCCCCGCGAATCGCTGGCCGAGGCGATCCGCGAAGAAGGCTACAGCGTCGACGCGTGAACATGGCCAGGGCCATCAGCCGCCAGACGCCAGACACCGCGCTGACCGCCGTGTCGGCCTGGCCCGTCAGCATCGGTGAGGCGGCACGCCTGAGCGACATCTCGCCCAAGATGCTGCGCCATTACGAATCGCTGGGCCTGCTGGGCGCGGTGCGCCGCACCGACAGCAACTACCGCCAGTACGGCATGGCCGACGTGCATACGCTGCGGTTCATCCGTCGCGCCCGACAGATGGGTTTTGGACTGGACGACATCGCCGAGCTGGTCGGCCTGTGGCACAACCGCAAGCGCAGCAGCGCCAGCGTCAAGCGCATCGCCCAGAAGCACCAGCAGGCGCTTGGCGAGCGCATTGAAGCGCTGCAGGCCATGCAGCGCAGCCTGCAGACGCTGCTCTGCCTCTGCCCCGGCGACGGGCGGCCCGACTGCCCGATTCTTGACGACCTGGCCCACCCCTGACACACGCCGCCGCACGAGGGAGCAACAAAACTTTACACAGCAGTCGCACAGCAGCACACACCCGAAACATGGCGCGCCGACACTGCAGGCAAGGCATCAGACCCGGTGTCTTTCTCTTCAAACGCTTTCAGGAGTCACCATGCAATCCACCACCACCCGCAAGCTCATCGCCGCCACCCTGGCCGCCTCGCTGACCTCATTCGCCGTCCTGAGCTTTGCGCAAACCGCCAGCGCGCCATCGCCCGAACTTCGCGCCCAGCACATGGCACAGCGCGCAGACCAACAAGCCACCCCACCCAGCGAGCGCCAGGCCAAGATGCAGCAGCGCCACGCCGAGCGGCAGGCGGCCCTGAAAACAGCACTGGGCATCACCGCCGAACAAGAGCCGGCCTGGAATGCTTATGTCACACGCACTGGCCCAGAATCGAAGGGGAAGGGCGAACGCCACGCCAAGCGGGAAGACATGGCCAAGCTGACCACACCCGAGCGGCTGGACAAGATGCAGGCGCACCAAGCCGAACGCGCCGCCGCCATGACGCGCCGGATCGACGCCACCCGCAGCCTGTACAGCGCGCTGACCCCCGAGCAGCAAAAGCGGTTTGACACCCAGGCGCACTTCCAGCGCGCCGGCATGCATGGCAAACACCGCGGTGCTCACCACGAATCCATGGGCCCGCGCAGCTGAAACCACACGAGAGAAGTTCGCCATTCCCCAAAGCCCCGCCGAGCCGGGGCTTTTTTTCGTTTGCCGCGCGAGTGCAACTACCGGCGACACCCCGGGGAATACCCGTTCTTGCGAGAGATCAAGGCATGTGTCAGCTTCCAGGAATAGATTGGCGCCAAAGTTTTCATAAAAACGCTGCACAAGGAGACAAACCACCATGATTTCCGCCTACATCACACACGCCGACTGTGCCCGCCACAACATGGGTGAACACCACCCCGAATGCCCCGAGCGGCTGGGCGCCATCAACGATCACCTGCTGGTCAAGGGCTTGCTCGATTACATGGTTCCGTATGACGCACCGCTGGCCACCGAAGCGCAGCTGTGCCGAGCCCATGCGTCGCTTTACATCAAGGAAATCTTCAACGCGGCGCCCACCGAAGGGGTGCATATGGTCGATCCCGACACCAGCATGAACCCGCACACGCTCAATGCCGCCCTGCGCGCGGCCGGCGCCGCGGTGGAGGCCACCGACCTCGTGCTGGCCGGCGGCGCGGCCACCGCCTTTTGTTCGGTGCGCCCGCCCGGCCACCACGCCGAGCGCAGCGCCGCCATGGGATTTTGTTTTTTCAACAACATTGCGGTGGGTATTCGCCATGCGCTCGATGTGCACGGACTGCAGCGGGTGGCGCTGATTGACTTCGATGTGCACCACGGCAATGGCAGCGAAGACATCTTCCGCGGTGACGAGCGCGTGCTCATGTGTTCGATTTTCGAAAAAGGTCTGTACCCATTCAACGGTGAACAAGCCACCGGGCCCAACATGGTCAACGTCGGCCTGCCCACCCGCAGCGGCAGTGACGCCTTCCGCGATGCCGTCAGTCAGCACTGGCTGCCCGCACTTCACGCCTTTGCGCCGCAACTCATCTACATCTCGGCCGGCTTCGATGCCCACCGCGAAGACGACATGGGCAATCTCGGTCTGGTCGAGGCCGACTACGAATGGGTCACGCGCCAGCTGATGAACGTGGCCAACCAGCATTGCCAGGGTCGGGTGATTTCCTGCCTGGAAGGCGGTTATGTGCTGAGTGCGCTGGCGCGCAGCGTGGCCGCCCATGTCAAGGTGCTGATCGGCGCAGACTGAACCCACTTCATCGGACCACACAACCGCTCTGGTTGCCCAAAAAACAAGTTTCCACCAAGGCCCAGACTTTCCATGGACAAACACTACCTCACCCCGTTGTTCCAGCCCGAGAACATCGCGGTGTTTGCTGACAAAGGCGAGTCGCCCGAACGCCAGACCACACAGGCGCGCATTCTGCTCGCAGCACTCACAGCCCAGCGCTTCGACGGCCACCTGGTGTTCATCGACATCCACACCACCGGCACCCTGGCCGATCTGGCCCACACACGGGCCGATCTGGCCATCATCGCGCTCCAGCCCGGCGAAGCGGTCGAAGCGCTGGAGGTGGCCGGTCGCATCAAGTGCCGCGCCGCGCTGGTGGTGAGCAGCGGCGTGAGTTCGGAGCTGGCGGCTGAAATGCATCGGGTGGCAAAACGTCATGGCATGCACCTGCTCGGCCCCAACAGCCTGGGCATGCAACGCCCGCGCCTGGGCCTGAACGCCAGCGCGGTCGGTCCGCTGGCCGCTGCGGGTCCGCTGGCACTGGTTTCGCAGTCGGGCGCGCTCACCGCCTCCATCCTGGACTGGGCCGCACAGAATTCGGTCGGTTTCTCCAGCGTGATCTCGTTGGGCCCAAACACCTCGGTCAACCTGTCGCAGGTGCTGGACTACCTCGCGTCAGACGGCCAGACACACAGCATCGTGGTTTACATGGAAGGCATTTCCAATGCCCGCCGCTTCATGAGCGCGCTGCGCGCCGCCGCCAACGCCAAGCCAGTGGTGGTGCTCAAGGCGGGGCGCAAACTCGCTGGTAACGCCGCGGCGCAGACCCACAGCGGCACGGCGGTGGGAAGCGACGATGTGTTCGACGCGGCGCTGCGGCGCGCGGGCGCGGTGCGGGTGCGCTCTTTCGTTGAGCTGTTCTCGGCCTCCAAATGCCTCGCGTCGCGCTACCGCCCGGTAGGCAAGCGCTTGGCCATTGTGTCCAACGGCGGCGGACCGGGTGTACTGGCGGCCGACTGGGTGAGCGAGATCGGACTGTCCATGGGCAAGCTCTCGCCAGACACCATTGACCAGCTGAAATCCCAGTTGCCCGGGCTGGCTTCGCTGCACGATCTGATTGACCTGTCAGAAGAAGCCAGCGCCGAACACTACCGACTGGCCATCAACGCCGCCGGCCACGACAAGGCCGTCGACGGCGTGTTGGTGCTTCATTCGCCCAAGTCTGGTGTGGATGCGGCCGAGGTGGCCGAGGCCATGGCCGAGGTCAAGGACCGGCTGGGCAAACCGCTGCTGTGCTGCTGGATGGGCAACGCCTCGATGGGCGCTGCGCGCGAGGTGCTGAACCAGGCCGCCATTCCCAGCTTTCGAACGCCCGAGGCGGCGGTGGGCGCCTTTGGAAACATCGCCAGCTTCTATGAGAACCAGTTGCTGCTGCAGCAAACGCCGCCACCGCTGTCCAGTCTGGCCAAACCCGACATCGAGGGCGCGCGCCTGCTGATTGAAAACGTGCTGGCCGAGCGCCGCAAGGTGCTGACCGAAATGGAGTCCAAGGCACTGTTGTCCGCCTTTCACATTCCGGTGACGCAGACGATTCAGGCGCGCAGCGCCAACGAGGCCATGATGATTGCCACTCAGCTGGGCTACCCGGTGGCGCTCAAGATCGACTCGCCAGACATCTCCCACAAGAGCGATGTCGAGGGAGTGGCGCTGAACATAGGAAACGCCACCGCGGTGCGCGACACCTACCAGACCATGATTCTCAACGTGGGCAAGCTCAGGCCCGACGCGCGGATCAACGGCGTGACGATCCAGAAAATGGCACGCAACCGACGCGGCCGCGAACTCTACATTGGTCTGGTGACCGACGATCCGTTTGGTCCCGTCATTGCGTTTGGCGCCGGCGGCACCATGATTGAATTGATCGACGACCGCGCCATGGAGCTGCCGCCGCTCAACCAGTTTCTGGCGCGCCGCCTGATCGAACGCTCACGCGTAGCTGACACGCTGGGCGAATGGCGCGGCGCCAGCGCGGTGGATCGCGAAGC
Source organism: Hydrogenophaga sp. (assembly GCA_020047875.1). Lineage (GTDB taxonomy): Bacteria > Pseudomonadota > Gammaproteobacteria > Burkholderiales > Burkholderiaceae_C > Hydrogenophaga. Next base: position 6,775 of record JAIFNE010000045.1, on the reverse strand, counting down.
GGTGGAGCAAGTGCTGCTTCGGGTGTCGGAAATGGTGTGCGAGCTGCCCCAGCTGCGGGAAATGGACATCAACCCCATCATCGTGGATGAGGCCGGGGCGGTGGCGGTGGACGCGCGCATCGTGATCGACAACGCGTCCAACTCGGCTCACCACTACGCCCACTTGGCCATCCTGCCTTACCCGGCGCGCTACGAGCAGCTGTGGCCGTTGCGCGGCGGCGGCGAATACACCATTCGCCCGATTCACCCGGGCGATGCCCAGTTGCTGCAGGAGCTGGTGCAGAACCTGTCAGCAGAGAGCCGGTATTTCCGCTTTGTGTCGTCGCTTCGCGAACTGCCGCCACCGATGCTCTCGCGCCTGACGCTGATCGACTACGACCGCGAGATGGCTTTGGTTGCGATCCACCGCGAGCGCGTGGCCGATGCGCAGGGTGAGATCACGGTGAAAAAACGCATCGTCGGGGTGTCGCGTTACATCACCAATCCAGACAAAACCAGCTGTGAATTCTCGTTGGTGGTTGCTGACGACTTCAATGGCAAAGGCCTGGGGTCGCGGCTGATGCTCAGCATCATGGAAGAGGCGCGCGACAAGGGGCTGGACGAAATTGAAGGCCTGGTTCTGGCCAACAACCCCGGCATGCTCAAACTGATGAAAAGCTTGGGTTTTCTCATCAAACCATTCCCCGACGACCCCGATTTCAAACTGGTGACGCACAGTTTGTGAGGTGACTTGGGCGGGTTTTGGGTTTTCTCTTCTTATTCTTCTACTGCATTCTTATAAATTGGTAGTAGTAGTAGAGGGCAGCCCGCGCTGTGGATAAGCCACTTTTTCCTTTTCATATCAATCACTTGCCTGGTCCACAATGCTGTTCACACAGCTGCTCTTTGACTCGCAGCGTTTGGGGACAACGCGGGTTTTTTCCACCATGCTGTGTATAACTTAGATTTTTCGTTGAAGTTATACACAACCTTGTGCATACATTGACGGCAAACCGCAGCAGCCGCTCTTACTCGAGGCGCAGCCCGGTCTTGAAAAGCGGCAGCCAGGGTGTTGGATTGCCTGGGGAGTGGCACTGTCACAAGGGGTCACGTGTGCCGGCTTTTGCCGCGCAGTCCCGCTGGTAAACTGCCCGCTCGACCGGTTCGCCACCCCGGGTGCCTGCCTGTCCAGCCCTTGATTCATGACCACCATCCTCAGCGCCACCGCTCCGACCTGCTTTGAAATCAAGAGCGCCAACCTGCCCTTGGTGGCTTTGCTGCTGAAATCGACCGACCTGGACCGCCTCAGCCAGGAATTGACCTTGCGCTTTGGCGACATGCCCGACTTTTTTGACCACGATCCACTGGTGGTCGACCTGTCGCCACTCGGGCTTTGCGGGGTTGATGCGGCCAGCAGCGCCGCAATGAAGGCTGCCCCGCCCATCGATTTTTCAGCCCTTGTCGCTTTGCTGCGCGGTTACCGCCTGCAGCCGCTGGCGGTGCGCGGTGGTTCAGACGCGGAGATGGCCGCCGCCCTGGCGGCTGGGCTGGTGGCCGCGCCCGATGCCTTGGTGCAGCGAACCACAGAGCCTCGCGTTGCCGACACAACGACCGAGCAAACAGCGTCTGCGCCTGTTCCTTTGCCTTCTCCCGCACCCGGCGCGCTGGTGATCGACAAACCCCTGCGCTCCGGCCAGCAGGTCTATGCCCGCGGCCGCGATCTGGTGGTGATGGCCATGGTGAACCCGGGCGCCGAGGTGATTGCTGATGGTCACATCCACGTCTACGCGCCCTTGCGCGGCAAGGCGATCGCGGGCGCCCGCGGCAATGGTGATGCGCGCATTTTTGCCTTGTCGATGGCACCCGAACTGATTTCGATTGCCGGCATTTATCGAACCAGCGAAACCCCGCTGCCCGCCGCCGTGCAGGGCAAGGCAGCCCAGGTGCGGCTGGTGGCCCAGGCCGACGGCGACAAGCTGATGATCGACCCCATGGGGGTCTGATCACTCTCTCTTTTTGTTCCAACCCAGCGAGAAACACCCTTCACCATGACACGTATTGTTGTTGTCACCTCAGGCAAAGGCGGTGTGGGCAAGACCACCACCAGCGCCAGTTTTGCCACCGGCCTGGCCCTGCGCGGCCACAAGACGGCCGTGATCGACTTCGACGTTGGCCTGCGCAACCTCGACCTCATCATGGGTTGCGAGCGCCGCGTGGTTTACGACCTGATCAATGTGATCCAGGGCGAGGCCAACCTGAACCAGGCGCTGATCAAAGACAAGCAGTGCGACAACCTGTTCGTGCTCGCCGCCAGCCAGACGCGCGACAAAGACGCGCTGTCGCAAGACGGCGTGGAGAAGGTGCTCGACGACCTCAAAGCCATGGGCTTCGACTACATCGTCTGCGACTCGCCCGCCGGCATCGAGACTGGCGCGCTGATGGCGATGCATTTTGCTGATGAGGCACTCATCGTCACCAACCCCGAGGTCTCCAGCGTGCGCGACTCCGATCGCATCCTGGGCATGCTCAGCAGCAAGACGCGCCGCGCCATTGAAGGCAAGGAGCCGATACAGGAGCATCTGCTGATCACGCGCTACAACCCCAGCCGCGTGGCAGAGGGCCAGATGCTGTCGCTCGAAGACATTCAGGACATTCTGCGCATCAAGCTGATCGGCGTGATCCCCGAAAGTGAAAGCGTGCTCACCGCCTCCAACCAGGGCACGCCAGCGATCCACATGAAGGGCACCGATGTGGCCGAGGCCTACAGCGATGTGATCGACCGCTTCCTCGGTGCAGAAAAGCCTTTGCGCTTCATCGAGGCCGAGAAAGCGGGTTTCTTCAAGCGCCTGTTCGGGGGGAAGTGACGCATGTCGATCTTTTCCTTTCTGCTTGGCGAGAAGAAAAAAACCGCCAGTGTGGCCAAGGAGCGGCTGCAGATCATTCTGGCGCACGAGCGCAGCGGCCGCAGTGCCTCCGAGCCCGACTACCTGCCCGCCCTGCAGCGCGAACTGGTGGCGGTGATCAGCAAGTACATCAAGATCAACCCGGACGACATCAAGGTCCAGCTCGACCGCCAAGACAACCTGGATGTGCTCGAAGTCAAGATCGAGCTGCCTGACCGCAAGTAGTCCCTTGCGCGTCGCTGCCCGCTTGGCCAGGGCCTGTCTATGATGGCCGCATGCTGATCGAAACCCTGGGCGCTGCCCGCGATATGGGGCGCCTGAACCAGATTCTGGGCGTGCTGATCCGCCACGGCTTTGGCGACAGCGTGCGCCGGCTTGGCCTGGCCGACCGGCTGGAAAAAGCCGGCCACGCCGTCAAGTGGGAGCACGCCGCCGACCTCGCCCGGCTGGAGCCGCCGGTGCAGTTGCGCCTCGCGCTCGAAGAGCTCGGCCCCACCTTCGTCAAGCTTGGCCAGATCCTGGCTGGCCGCGCCGATCTGTTCGGTCCCGAGTACATCGCCGAATTCGAAAAACTGCACAGCAACGTGCCCGCCCTGCCGCTGGAGCAGCTGCGACCGCAGCTGCGCGAAGACCTGGGGGGTGAGCCCGAAGACGTGTTTGCGCGCTTCGACGTGGAGCCGCTGGCCGCGGCCAGCATTGCCCAGGTGCACCGCGCGCAGCTCAAGGATGGCAGCGAAGTCATCGTCAAGATCCGCCGCCCCGGCATCACCGACACCATCGCCGCCGACCTGCGCCTGCTGGCGCGCCTGGCCGCGCTGGCCGAAGCCGAGCTGCCCGCCCTGAAGCCCTATCGCCCTCAGCAGCTGGTGCGCGAACTCGCGCGTTCGCTGCAGCGCGAGCTCGATCTGGCGAGCGAATGCCGCAACGCCGAGCGCATCGCCGCCAACCTGGCCGGCCTGTCCTGGATCGTGGTGCCCCGGGTGCACTGGGCGCACACCACCGAACGTGTCAATGTGCAGGACTTCGTGGGCGGCGTGGCCGGCAACGACCTCGCCCGACTCGACGCCGAAGGGCTGGACCGCAACCTGCTTGCCCGGCGAGGCGCGCAGGCGGTGCTGAAGATGATCGTGGAAGACGGTTTTTTCCACGCCGACCCGCACCCGGGCAACGTGTTCTACCTCGAAGGCAACCGCATCGCCTTCATCGACTTCGGCATGGTCGGGCGTCTCTCTGCCCGCCGCCGCGAGGAGCTGCTGCAGCTGCTCTTGGGCCTGGTGGAGCGCAACCCGCAGACCGTGGCCGACGTGTTGCTGGACTGGACCGGCGACGACCATGGCCTGAACCTGAGCCAGCTGGAAACCGAGATCGAGACCTTTGTGGACCAGTACCACGGCGCGCCGCTGGCCGAGCTCAACCTCGGGCAGATGCTGGCCGACGTGACCACCATCCTGCGCGAGCATCACCTGGGTTTGCCGTCCGACATGGCCCTGCTCATCAAGGCCTTCATCACGCTCGAAGGCATGGGCCGCGGGCTCGACCCCGAGTTCCACATGACCACCGAGGCGCTGCCCATGCTCAAGCGCGTGGTGCGTGCCCGTTACCAGCCCAGGGTGGTGGCGGGCCGTGCCTGGCAGACGCTGCGCCGCACGCTCGCGGTGGCCGAGCAGCTGCCCCACGATGTGTCGCGCCTGTTGCGCAACGCGCGCCGCGGGCGGGTGCACGTGGGCATCGACATCGCTCACCTCAAGCGCGTGGGCGACCAGATCGACCGCGCCGCCAACCGTCTCACCATGGCGCTGGTGATTGCCGCCCTCATCATCGGTTCGTCGATCGTGATGACGGTGAAAGGCGGCCCCACGCTGTTCGGCCTGCCCGCCTTCGGTTTTTTGGGGTTTGCCAGTGCCTTTGTCGGCGGCCTGTGGCTGGTGCGCGCGATCTGGCGCAGCAGCCGAGGCCGGGATCTGGGCGACAAGGAGTAACAGGTGTTCGACCCTGTTCGCGCATACCGTCAGCAAGCAACAGCGCTCAGCCTTTCAGCTCGGGCTGGTTTTGTTGCGCGCGTGACAATCATTCCACATCGCAATATAATTTGCGACGCGCCTTGGGCGACTGGCTGTGTCATCACCCACCAACGGTGACACTGCTGCCCCTGGCAGAGGGGTTGCTGGTCTGGCCCCGCCATGGCGCGTTGCCCACCTTCTCACGGTGAGGCGAATTTTTCCCTGCTGTTGTCCGATCCGCTGCCATGGATCGGTCACCGGCTCCGGTATGGTGTTGACAACCCCACGCTGGCGCCGGACAAGTCAGTCGGGCACCCCGGCACCCAGGGGCTGCCACTTGTTTGGGTGCATCTGCCGGTCGGCCTGACACGCTGCGGCCTTGTGCCATTTGATGTTTTTGATGATTCCTACGATTTCTGTTTCTGCAACGAAGCCTCTTTCTCCCCTGTCTCTGGGCAAGTACCGCATTGCGGCCTGCCCACGCCCCTTGCCCTGCGGCCGTTTTGCTGCCCAGGTGTCCATTGCCAGTGGCACAGGCAGTGCCTCGACCGACCGCGTGATGCGCTTTGTGGACGACTTCCCCACCTTCGATGCCGCCGTGCGCTACGCGGTGGCCCAGGGCGTCGACTGGGTGAACAACGCGCAGCGTGCCCGCGGCGCGCAGCCCTATCCGCACGCGGCGCTCTCGCCGCACCAACCTATCTGTATCTGAACCCGAAGGACTGACGCATGGCCAAGGAAGAACTGATCGACATGATGGGCATCGTCAACGAGGTGCTGCCCGACACGCGTTTTCGCGTGACGCTGGACAACGGTCACCAGTTGATTGCCTACTCCGCCGGCAAGATGAAGAAAAACCACATCCGCATTCTGGCGGGTGACCGGGTTTCTCTGGAACTCTCGCCCTACGACCTCACCAAAGGCCGCATCAATTTCCGTCACATCGAGGGCCGCGGCCCGATGGTGCCGCGCAAGCCGCGCTGACGTTTCGCGCAGCAGCCGGGTGAGCGCAGCCCGGCTGCGCTCACCCGGTATTCTTTTCAGGCGGCCAGGTCGGCACGCCGCTGGCGCACAGCCGCCGCCAGACCCTCGAGAACGGGCACCGTCTGTTCCCAGCCGATGCAGGCGTCGGTCACGCTCACGCCGGGCTGCAGCGCCTGCCCGGGCACGATGTCTTGCCGCCCTTCGTGCAAATGGCTCTCGATCATCACGCCGCAGATGCGCGCGTCGCCACCCGCAATTTGCTGCGCCACCGCATCGGCCACCTCAATCTGACGGCGGTGCGCCTTGCTGCTGTTGGCGTGGGACACATCCACCATCACCTGCTCGCGCAAACCGGCCGCCTTGAGCAGTGCGCAGGCCGCGCTGATATCGGCCGCGCTGTAGTTGGGTTGTTTGCCGCCGCGCAGAATCACATGGCAGTCCGCGTTGCCGCGGGTCTCGAAGATGGCGGCCTGGCCCATCTTGGTCATGCCCATGAAGGCGTGCTGCGCGCTGGCCGCCTGAATCGCGTCGCTGGCTACTTTCACGCCGCCATCGGTCCCGTTCTTGAAACCCACCGGGCATGACAGACCGCTGGCCAGCTGGCGGTGGCTCTGGCTCTCGGTGGTGCGCGCGCCGATCGCACCCCAGCTCACCAGGTCGCTGATGAACTGCGGCGAAAGCAGGTCGAGAAACTCGGTCCCCACTGGCATGCCGAGAGCCAGCACGTCGAGCAGCAGCCGGCGCGCCAGTTCCAGCCCCTCGTTGATGGCGAAGCTGCCGTCCAGGTGCGGGTCGTTGATGTAGCCCTTCCAGCCCACCGTGGTGCGCGGCTTTTCGAAATAAACCCGCATCACCACCAGCAGATCGCTGGCCAGCGCATCGGCCTGTGCCTTGAGCCGCTGGGCGTAA
>JAIFNE010000002.1 GCA_020047875.1 Hydrogenophaga sp. | reverse complement strand
TGGTGATCCATGGCGACCGGGTGGAGGCGCTGGCCGCGTCCATCGTCTGTGCCATGAAGTACATCCCCTCGGCCCACATCGAGGGTGGCGAAGTCTCAGGCACCATCGACGAGAGCATCCGCCACTGCAACACCAAGCTGTGTGCCACGCATTTCGTGAGCTCCGAAGGTGCAAAGCAGCGCGTGCTGGCGCTGGGCGAGTCGCCCGAGAGCGTCTACAACATCGGCTCGCCCGAACTCGACACCCATGCAAGGCCCTCAGGCGTGAGCATTGAGCAGGTCAAGGCGCGTTACGCCATTCCCTTCGATGACTACGGCATCGTGATCTTTCACCCCGTGACATCGGAGGCCGACACCATGGGTGATCAGGCCCGCGCGCTGTTCGATCGGCTGGTGGCCAGCGGCAAACACTTCGTGGTGATCCTGCCCAATAACGACCCGGGCACCGAGAGCATCATGGCTGTGCTGGAAACCCTGCCCAGAGAACGCTTCCGTCAGATCCCGTCGATGCGCTTCAACTACTTCAGCGAGCTCATGAAACACGCGGCGGTGCTGGTGGGCAACAGCAGCGCGGGCGTGCGCGAGGCGCCGTTTCTGGGGCTGCCCAGTCTGGATGTGGGCACGCGGCAAAACCGGCGCGCCAATGCGCCGTCCATCACCGCCTGCGCTGCCTTCGACGCAGCCGCCATCGACACTTTTCTGAACCAGCAATGGGGCTCGCGCCACACGCCAGACGCCAGCTTCGGCGCGGGCGATGCCGCTGCCCGGTTTGTGGCCACACTCAAAACGGCAGATTATTGGGCGCGGCCGGTGCAAAAGCAGTTCTCGGAATGACCGGCAGCAAAGCTTGCCTCCCCGGCCTGAGGGTGGTGCTCATCAACCTGCCGCGCTCGGTCGCGCGGCGCGAGCAGATGCAGCGGCGCCTGTCAGACTTGGGGCTTGACTACGAGCTGCTCGCCGCTGTGGATGGCCGCGAGCAATGGGAGCGCCTGTTACCCAGCGTGGACCTGAGGGCATTCGAGCGCCACGTTGGGCGCGATGTGCTGCCCGGCGAGATCGGCTGCTATCACTCACACCTTCAGGCCTGGCAACGGCTGCTCGCGTCAGACGCGCAGGTGTTGCTGGTGCTGGAAGACGACATGGTCTTTCATGGCGATTTCATGGACGCGCTGCGCACCGCCCTTCGGGGGCGCGCGCATTGGGACATTCTGAAGCTGGCCAAGATTCGCGCCAAGCAGCCGGTGTGCCAAGGCATGCTCGGGTCTTATCGACTCAATGCCTACCTCGGCGCTGCGACGGGCTTCGGTGCCTATCTGGTGCAGCGGGAAACGGCGCAGCGCCTGCTGCCAGCGCTGCTGCCCATTGCGGCGCCGGTCGATCGCGAGCTGGAGCAGGTTCACCGCCACGATGTGCGGCACTTTGGTCTCGAACCGTTCCCCTGTCATCCGCAGGATGAGGGCCAAAGCACCATCACCGGCGAGCGCTTCAGCGCCGTCAAACGCTACCCGCTCAGCCGCCGCTGGACCAAATACGCCGAGCAGGCGCGCAATCTGCGCTCGCGCACCTCGGCGCTACCCCTGAAAGAAGAAACATGAATCCCACACGCGTGGTGCTCTGCATGAAGTGGGGCACGCTCTACCCCGCTGAGTACGTGAACGTGCTCTACAGCGCCTGCCGAAAGTACATCCACGGCGACTTCCGTTTCGTCTGCCTGACCAATGAGACCGAGGGCATCGCCCCAGGCGTCGAGGTGTATCCCATCCCAGACATCGGGCTGGACGAATGGCATTACTACAACGGTGCGTGGCCCAAGCTGGGCGTGTTCCTGAGCGACCTCTACGGGCTCCAGGGCAGGGCGCTGTTCATCGATCTGGACACGGTGCTGCTGGGCGACATCGATGCGCTGTTCGAGCAGCCAGGAACGCTGGTGGCGATCGACAACGACCCGTGGAAGGAAAAGACGGGAAGGCCCTGCACCATGTCCTCCGTGTTTGCCTTTGAACTCGGTTCGCTGGGGCATGTGGTTGCCCAGCTGCGCGCGGACCGCGACGGACTGGTGAAGCGTCATGTCATCGAACAGGAGTACCTGCACCACGCAGTGGAAGGCATCCGCTACTGGCCTCAGGAATGGCTGGTCAGCTTCAAGTACCACCTGAGGCGGCCGCTCATCGTGGATCGGTTTTTGCCGCCAGCCGCGCCACCCAAAGCCGCTCGTCTGTTGATCTTTCACGGCAAGCCGCGGCCAGTCGATCTGGTTCGTCCGCCCAAGGGCAACTGGGATGTCTTCCCGCATCACGGCTCTGGCGCTGTCGACTGGATGAAAGCCTATTGGCAAGAACACGGGGGTCGCGTGTGACAGCGGGAACCGTACTCAATTATGGTTTGGTCGCGTCCGTATCGGTGTTTTTCAACAGAGCCGCTGCCCGTTCGATCTTGTCCTTGATCGGGCCCATTTCAGATCGGCTCCACCGTCCAGACCTTCCCTTTGAGTCGTGATGCAACGTCCCCTCTGGCAGCGTCAGCAGCGTCTCCAATTTGTGGTCTACGCCATTAAACGTCACTGCCACAATCTCGTTGCGACGCTGCCGCACCCAAGGCAACCGGTTCCTTATCCAGCCATATACCTGCGATCGGGTCAGAAACTCGCGGCGAAACATCACGACGAGATGGTTTGGAACCGGCTTCAGACGCTTTTGACCAAACCACGAAATAAAAACATCGTCGTTGAGAAGCAGCTTTTGCCCGCATTCTTGTGAAATGACTAGGCGCCTAAATTCACTGTATAGATTGGGATTCATGGCGGAATGAAAAACCACAACCGAAGAATTTCCAACAGCCATCCTTCGGCCGCGACTAATGTCGAAAAGCCAACGCCGTAGTGTGCCGAATCCCAATGGGCCACCTGGCGGCAGCATAAAAATGTCATCTGGCGTGTGAATAATTGAGGTCAGCCGCCCGAGATCTCCAATGACGACAGTATCTAGATCAATATAAACACATGCAGAATTGGTCGGTAGTGCTGTTTTATTAAATAGAGATAGCTTGATCGTATAGTTAAGTTTGTGACTGGTTTGATTGATGGATTCATCAAAAACCTGTTGAGTCACCCTTGAATCGAGACCCGATCGTAGGCGGTCTGTCATTAAGATCACGTTTGAGCAGCCTTCTGAATATTGGTAGACTGCATCAACAATCGAATTGATATGAACGTGAGAGTACTTGTTGCCCCAGATGACCAAAACCAAACACCAATTTTGATTCATATTTTCTTCTATGCTAAATTTTAAAATAACTTATGTTTCAAGCTCGCAGGGTTTTCAGTGGAGTAGGCTCTTCTTTTTGGCGTCAGCAGAATGGGGTGTCAAGCGAGGGCCGGATGATATAGAGTACTGGCTTTCAACCACCTTATATAGATATTATTGTCATTTATGCGTGCAACCTTTGGGATTGAGTGAGCGCAGGACTGTACTTGGTTGTTGGGGTGCGCAGTGACTATCTGCAGTATTGTAATACCGACACACAATCGGCCAGAGCTCTTGCTGAGAGCGGTGGTCTCTGCGTCGCGCGCCTGCCCTGATGGCGGGGAGATCGTTGTCATTGATGATGCATCTCAAATACCCGCAACGGAAGTCTTGCAGGACTTGATGGATCCTCGCGTTCGTATTTTTAGAAATGACCATGCCAGTGGCGCTGCGTCGGCCAGAAACAAGGGAGTGGAACTGGCCTCAGGTGAGATCATTTTTTTTCTTGATGATGATGATGAAATGCTCGAAGCCTATTGCCGCCACATTCTTGACAACAGCTGGCTTGGGAGTCGGGTTCGGTGGGGGTTTTCCAGTATATTAATATGCTCGGGTGTTGATAAATCAAACCTTGTACTGAAGGAAAGAAGGCGTATCTCTGCTGGTAGGGTTTCAGCAACAAGGCGGGTGCGCGACCGGATTGCTGGGATGGGCGAGGGCTTCTGGATTAACAAAGATCTCTTCTTGGAAGTTGGTGCTCTTGATCCCCGCCAGACCATTGATGAGGATACCGATCTGTGCATGCGATTGATGGGACTGGGGAGCGCACCATGGTACGGATCGGCACCTGGTGTGGTGGTCTACCGAGGCTATAGGACTGGCCATCCGGACAGCGCGCAGCTAACCAGTTCAACGCCATTGTTGCGGGGTTTGGAATGCTATCGTCGCACCTATGAAAAAAATGCGAAACTCTTCCCTGGGTTTAGCGCCGAGCGGTGGTTTCTGGGTACGCGTTTCATCAATCGCGCCGTGAAGCAGCGGCAGCCCGATATGGTCAAAGATTTTCTCGAGCAAGTAGAGCCTGTCACCTTACGGCACGCTTTGAATCTATTTTTTAAACTCAAAGAATTGGTTCATCAGATCAAGCGAGCTGGCTAGACCACGTTACCTGCCAGTGCGACACCCATAGATGGCTGAAAAAAATCAAGGTGAAGTCGGCGTCAGTCGATTAGGTCGGTATCCATCTTGGCCACTTTCGGAAGGAGGCGTTCTGCGGCACTCAATTTGATTTTTCCTAACGCATGCCAAGCCGCGATGATGCTAGGTAGAAGGCGCGCAACAAGCGATTCCCTTATGTAGACAGCATTGAACTGTGATTCATACTCAAGATCGCAAAAGACAGGGACAAAGCCGAAACTTTGAAGTAATGCATCCACTTCCCTTGCCGTGATTTGGTTCAGCCACTGTGGCACTTCTTCAAGTTCTACTTTGATTAACGTGCAGTGTTTGTTCGCGAGCGTTTCGGTTCCGCCCATGAGCACGGGAAAAGCCATGCCTTCAACGTCAATCCAGAGGCTGAAAGGAGCGTCTGGCGAGCCGTGTGAACGCAAGACTTGATCCAGGGTCTTGGTTTGAACCATGACTGCATCATGTGTACCGCTGGCTTTGGTGAGTAGAGAAGCGCTGCCGGCTATGCGAGGGTCAGCTGGAATGTGAAAAGGCAACTCTCCTTCGCGGTCCGCGAGTGCCAGGTTGAGCGTGGTAACTCCGTACTTGTGAGCTTTCTGCGTTTTTTCTAGGTAAATCGACGGGTTTGCTTCGATGGCTATCGCCTTGCCGCCGGTGCGGCTGACAAACTCGATCGATGTGCGCGCCTCGTGTGCACCGCACTCAACGAACAGCTTGACTTCGGCCTGTTGCATCAGATCGCGGTAGAGCTGATCCAGCAGCTCTGCGGTCTTGTGACGAAACAATGCCTTCGCTTTTTTCCCCCAGCCTGGAAAACTTGGCCTGCACATTACTCGGGCGAAGCTTCTTATGGCCATCAGTCCGCCCTGCTGAGCAGCAACGCCGCCTGACGCCTCATCTGTCATGGGTGTCTCGCATGGTCGAGCTGGTGTGAATGAACTCTGGTGTCTCACTTCGCTTGCCCGGGGAGGGAGAACTGGTGACCATCAGCGTGCCAGCAAGGCGTTGATAGGCGTGAGGTCTTCCGCCGTCAGCGCGCCACTCGCCTGCCGCAGCCGCAACCCGCCCAGCAGCACGTTGTACCGCGCCACCGAAAGGTCACGCTTGGTCTGGAACAG
>JAIFNE010000032.1 GCA_020047875.1 Hydrogenophaga sp. | reverse complement strand
CGCAGCCCAGCCGCCACCTGCTGCTGTTCAGTTTTCAGGAGCACGAACATCCGGCCCGACGCAGCCCGGCGCGCCGGCGCAAGGCGGGCTCCAGCGCCGAGGCACAGCGGGTGGAGGCGCTGGAACACGAGCTGTTGCTGAGCAAGCAGACGCTGGGCGCGCTGGCCGAAGAGCAGCAGATTTCCAACGAAGAATTGCAGTCGACCAACGAGGAGCTGCAGTCGACCAATGAAGAGTTGCAGTCGACCAACGAGGAGCTGGAAACCTCGAAGGAGGAGCTGCAGTCGGTCAACGAAGAACTGGTGACGGTGAATGCCGAGCTGCAGACCAGGGTTGAGCAGCTCACCGGGATGCGGGATGACATGAAGAATCTGATGGACAACATCAGCGTGGGATCGATCTTTCTTGATCGCGGGCTGCTGATTCGCCGCTTCACGCGGGACGCGGCAGCGGTTTTCCGGCTGGCCCCATCGGATGCGGGTCGCCCGCTGGCCGACATCCGGTGCGAACTGCAAGATGTGGACCTGCTGGCCGATGCCCAGGCCGTGCTGGACACGCTGGTGCCGGTGGAGCGGGAGGTGCGCACGGTGGGCAACATCTGGTACCTCGCGCGCATCAAACCCTACCGCACCACGGACAACGTGATCGACGGCGTGGTGCTGACCTTCAGCGACGTGACCGAGCGCGTGCAGGCCCTGGCCATGCGCCAGGCGCGCGACCTGGCGGAGGCGGTGGTGGACACGGTGTACGAGCCGCTGGTGGTGCTCGACGAAAAGCTGCAGGTGCTCACCGCCAACCGCGCCTTCCTGAACCTGTTTGGCGTGCAGGCCGCCGACACGCTGGGCCATGCCTTTTATGAGATTGGCCAGCGGCAGTGGGACTTCGCCGAGATGCACGCCTTGCTCGACGGCCTGTCGCCAGGCACGGGCGAGGACCGTGTGGTCTGCCGCGAGTTTGCCGGCATCGGCCGGCAGAGCCTGCGCGTGCGCACGCGCCGCGTGACCCAGAAGGGCAGCGCGACCGGTCTGGTGCTGGTGAGCTTTGCCGCCGAGCCCGCGCCGCCGGCCTGACCCGGGTCAGCGAGGCCGGTGCGCGGCGTGGGCGGCGTCCAGCAGCGCGCACACCTCGTCGTCCCCGAGCTGGTGGAAGTCGAGGTAGTGCAGACCGATGGCGTGAAACGGCTCGGGCGACCGCAGGCAGATCACCTCGTCGACCAGGTGGCGCAGGTCGGCGATGGTGTCGCGGGGCGCCACCGGCACCGCGGCAATCAGACGGGCCGGGCGGCGGCGGCGCAGCGCTTGCAGGGCGGCCTTCATGGTGGTGCCGGTGGCCATGCCGTCGTCGACCACGATCACGGTGGCGCCCTCCATCGGTTGCTGCGGTCGGCCTGCCATGTAGACGCTGCGGCGGCGCGCGATCTCGCGGGTGGCGTCGGGCAGCGCTGACCGAATGTAGGCTTCGCTCACCCCGGGCAGGCCAGCGGTTTCTTTGTTGATCACCACCTCGGGCGGCGTGCCTTCCACCACCGCAGCCACCGCCAGCTCGGGCTGAAACGGCGCACCGATCTTGCGCACCAGCAGCAGGTCCAGCGGCGCGCCCAGCGCATGCGCGATTTCGGCAGCCACTGGCACGCCGCCGCGCGGCAGGGCCAGCACCAGCAGCGGCGGCTCCAGCCTGTGGGTGAACAACTCGTCTGCCAGCATGCGGCCGGCCTGGGCTCGGCTGGCAAAGGGTGTGTTCGCCTGCGCTCGCGCGGGCAGCAGGGCCAGGCTGCCTGGGTGCGCGTGTGAGCTTTTGGCGCTGCTTTCGTGTGGCTTGCTCATGCGTCCCTCCGGGTAGCCAGGTGTTTCTGAAACCAGCTGGCGGCCAGTGCTGCCACGCTGCTCAGCGCGCCGGGTTCTTCGAACAGGTGGCCCGCGCCCGGTATCACCTCCAGCCGCTTCTGGGTCGTCAGCAGGCGCATGGCCTGGCGGTTGAGTTCGAGCACCTCGGTGTCCAGCCCGCCCACGATCAGCAGCGTGGGCGCCTGCACGCTTGACAGGCTGGCCAGTGCAAGGTCTGGGCGGCCACCGCGCGAGACCAACGCGGCCACGCGGTCGGGCCGGTTGGCGGCTGCCACGAGCGCAGCAGCCGCGCCGGTGCTCGCGCCGAACAGGCCCAGGCGCAAATGGGCCAGCTCCGGATGGTGCTCGGTCCAGTGGATGGACTCGACCACCCGCTGCGCCAGCAGGTCGATGTCGAACACCAGCCGGCGGTCGCGGGCCTCTTCTTCGGTGAGCAGGTCAAACAGCAGCGTGGCCAGGTGGGCCTGCTGCAATGCGCGTGCCACCCACTGGTTGCGCGGGCTCAGCCGCCCGCTGCCACTGCCGTGCGCAAACACCACCAGACCCAGCGCCTGCGCCGGAATGACCAAATCCCCAGGCAGGGCCGGTGAGCCGAGCGGTATCGGCTCCGTCATGATCACGGTCGACATCTGCGCGCCCTCCACCGGCTGCGGCCGGGAATGCGGTGGTGAAACGGTTGGGCGCCAGCTCCGGGCTTGCAGGCCATGCGCGCCAAACAGCCCATTGTTGGCGGGCCCCTCAGCGTGGCATTGAGTCTGCGCAATGTGCCGCAGGGCGTGCGCCTGCCGACATCACCGTTGGTGGGTCGCAGCGAGCGTTGGCCGCGCACCAACGTGACCGCCGTGGTGGCGCAGGCGCTGGATGCCACGCACCTCACCGTGGGCGATGTGATGAGCCACGAACTGATCAGCGCGCTGGAGGACGACTCGATCAAAGACATGCAGGGTGACCATGCGCCGCCTGCCGGTGGTCACGCAGCGGGGAATGCTGGTGGGCCTTGTGACGCTGGACGATGTGCTCTCGCTGGTGGCCGAACAGCTGCGCGAGATGGCCTCGGTGATCCAGACAGGAGCCCTGCGCGAGTGCCGCCAGCGGGCCTGAGCAACGACCGCCGCAAAGCGTTTTCGCATTGCGTTGACTCAACGGTTCAAACACACCCGCGGCGCAAGATTTGTTCCGCACTGGTGCCCCGCGTTCATGAAGCGGGCGAGCCAGGCAAACCCTTTTTCACCGTTCCAAAGGAGCATCACCATGAACGAACTTCGCACCCTGGACCCCTTCTCGCTCGATCCGTTTGAAGACACCTTCCGCTCGCTCATGCGGCCTTGGCGCATGGAGCTGCCGGACGCGGCTCCACGCATCAGGATCGACCTCACCGAGCAGGACGGCAGCTACGCGGTGAAGGCCGACATTCCCGGCGTGAAGAAGGACGACATCGATGTGCGCATCGACGGCAACCTGGTCACCATCAGCGCCGAGGTGAAGTCGGAGAAGGAAGAGAAGGGCAACGGCGGCCGCGTGCTGCGCCGCGAGCGCCAGGAGGGCTACGCCAGCCGCAGCTTCACCGTGGCCAGCCCGGTGGACGAGGCCAAGGTGCAGGCCAGCTACAAAGACGGCATCTTGGCGTTGACCCTGCCGAAAAAGTCAGACACCAGCAGCAAGCGCATTGCGATCCAGTGACGCCATGAGCTCACTCACCGCACCTTGGTGGCGGTGCGCGCTGCCCCGCTTTTGCCGGGACGACACAGCCAGCCACGACGGTCATCGCCCGATGTGTGGCGCCTGACGAATCCACATCGGGAGACACCCATGCGCAGAGCAACATGGCGCCGTATCGTGCCGGTCTTGCTGATCACGTTGGCGGCTGGTGCCCAGGCACAGCGCCCGGGCGACCCGGGGCGCTGGGATTACCAGAACAGTTGCGCCAGTTGTCACGGCGCCCGCGGCCGGGGCGACGGCCCGCTGCTGCGCCATCTGGTGACCCCGCCCAGCGATCTGTCGATGCTGGCGCAGCGCAACGGGGGCGTGTTCCCGCGCGAGCGGCTCGTCATGCTCATTGATGGCCGAGCGGCCGCCGACATCGGGCCGCACGGCTCGCGCGAAATGCCGGTCTGGGGCAGCACCTACGTGGAGCGTTTCACGCAGGCTGGCGGCAGCCCGCCGCTGGCCGAGGGCGCGGCCCACCGGCGCATCCTGGATCTGGTGGATCACCTCGAACGGCTGCAGCGGTAGGCGGGACGACAAGCCGTGGCCGATCCGGTGATGCTCGACAACCTCGGCTCCAGCCACGCGCTGGCGCTGGCCGCGCTGAGCGAACGGGCCGGGCCTGGCGAGCTGGAGGTGATCGAGACCCACATGTCCTGGGTGTATCTGGTGGGCAACGACGTGTTCAAGCTGAAGAAGCCGGTGCGCCATGCCTTTCTGGACTTCACCCGGTTGAACGCGCGCGAGGCGTTCTGCCGCGAAGAGTTGCGCCTGAATGCCCGCCTGGCGCCAGGTGTCCACCTGGGTCTGATGGCATTGCAGCACCCTGACGACGGGCCGGCGATGGATGGCGAGGGGCAGGTGGCCAGGCGTAGCGAGGTGGTGGACTGGTTGGTGCACATGAAGCGGTTGCCCCGCCAGCGCATGCTGGATCAGGCCATGACCCAGAGCGCGGTGGTGAGCGGCGATGTGGACGCGCTGGTGCGTGTGCTGGTGCATTTCTACCGCACTGCGGAGCGCGCCGAGGTGTCGCCGGTGCAGCATGTCGATCGCCTGCACCAGGAACTGGCGCTGGGCCGCGATGTGCTGCTGAACCCGCGCTGGACGGTCCCGGGCGCGGCACAGGCACTGGATCAACTGCAAGCCGGGCTGACCCGTCACCGGCTGGCGTTGGCCCGGCGCGCCATGGCGGGGCGCATCGTGGATGGTCATGGCGACCTCCGGCCCGAGCATGTGTGCCTGCTGCAACCGCCTGTGGTCATCGACTGCCTCGAATTCAGCCCGGCCCTGCGCCAGGTGGATCCGTTCGACGAACTGGCCTTCCTCGCCATGGAGTGCCGCATGGCGGGCGCCTGGTGGGTCGGCGAGCGGCTCATTGAGGGCTGCGCCCGGGGGCTGTACGACCGACCGCCCCGCGCCGTGCTGCAGCTCTACACCGCACACCGCGCGCTGGTGCGTGCGCGGCTGTCGCTGGCGCATCTGCTGGACCGCCAGCCGCGCACGCCGGAGCGCTGGCTGCCGCAGGCGCAGCGCTATGTGGCGCAGGCTTTGGGTGCGCTGTCGTTCGGCGCGGCGCCGTCGCAGGCACTGCGCCGCGCGCTGTGACGGCCTGCGTGAGCGGCGCCACGGCCGATGCCGCGGTCAGCTTTCGCGCGAGCAACGTGTCGACACCCCCCCAGCCCGGCGGTCTCCTGGCCACACCGGCGGGCAGATCAGCAGCGCGGGCGAGTGGGCGAGGGCTGGTTCATGCGCTTGTGGCAGCGCATACCATCACGAACCATTTGCCTTTGCCCGTACCGTTTCATGAACAAGGCCTTCACCCGCGAAACCGACGGCGAGGACGACGACGGACCGTCGGCCGAACCGCAGTTGCCCAGCGGCAAGAACTACATCACCCGCGCGGGTTACGACCGGTTGCGCGCGGAGCTGTTTGCGCTGATCGATCAGGAGCGGCCGCGGATTGTGGAGGTCGTCCACTGGGCGGCCAGCAATGGCGACCGTTCGGAAAATGGCGACTACCTCTACGGCAAGAAACGCCTGCGCGAGATTGACCGGCGCATTCGGTTTCTCACGCGGCGCCTGGAAATCGCGGAGGTGGTCGATCCCTCGGTGCATCGGGGATCGGACCAGATTTTTTTTGGCGCCACCGTGGTCTATGCCGACGCCGAGGGTCGGGAGACCGAGATCACCATCCTCGGGGTGGACGAGGCGGACACCGCGCGCGGCCAGATCAGCTGGGTTTCGCCGGTGGCGCGCGCCCTGCTGAAGGCCCGCGAAGGCGACACGGTGAAGCTGGTGCTGCCCGACGGGGCGCAGTCGCTGGAGGTGTTGTCGGTCACTTACCCAACAAGCGCCGCCGGCTGAGCGGCCTCTTGCGCCTCAGGTTCGGGTGCTTTTGGCGCGCTGCGCCTTGAGTACCGAGGGGGTGCGCTTGAGTCTTCGCAGCACCGCGGCCAGGTGCTGGCGGTCTCGTACCGCGACCGTAAATCGAATGTCGGTGGCGTTCTGGGCGGGCTCGTCGCCCATGTCCACATGGGTGATGTCCGCTTCGGTTGCCGCCATGGCAGAGGCCACCCGCGCCAGCACGCCCTTGCCGTTGTGCAAGGAGACGACCAACGTGGTTTCGAACGCCCGCACCGGCTCATCGGCCCATTCCACCTCCAGGAATCGCTCGCGGTCCCGGTGCAGCAGGCGCTTGCCGGTGGGGCAGTCTTCGGCGTGCACCATCAGGCCCTCGCCGCGCCCCAGGTAGCCCACGATGCGGTCGCCCGGAATGGGCTTGCAGCAGGGTGCGTACTGCACCGACACGCCCTCGCTGCCATCCAGCGTCACCACGCCTTGCGATGCCGTGTCGTTGTGGCCGCTGGTGTAGCGCTCGTGGCTGATCAGCAGCGGGTCGGGCTTGAGGCCGCTGTCTGCCAGCAGCACCGCGAGTTTCTTGCCGATCATGCTGGCGATGCGCTTGCCGGTGCCAATGTCGGTGACCAGCTCCTCCCGGTTGCGGCTGCCGGTGAAACGCAACAGCTTTTCCCAGGCGGCCTTGTGCTCGCCGTGTTCGTCGGGCAGTTGGGCAATGCCCTCGTGTCGCACGGTCTGCAGCAGCATGCGCTCGCCCAACTGGCGCGATTCATCTTGCGCCAGCGTCTTCAGGTGGTGCCGGATCTTGGAGCGCGCCCGGCCGGTTTTTGCGAAAGCCAGCCAGGCCGGATTGGGCTCGGCCGCGTCGCCAGTGACCACCTCCACCACGTCGCCGTTGTTCAGCTCGGTGCGCAGCGCACTTTCCTCTCCATTCACCCGTGCCGACACCGCCCGGTCACCCACATTGCTGTGGATGGCGTAGGCAAAGTCGACCACGGTGGCGCCGCGCGGCAGCGACAAAATCTTGCTCTTGGGCGTGAACACGTAAACCGCATCGGGGAACAGGTCGATCTTGATGTGGTCCCAGAACTCGGTGGCATCGTGCGTTTCCTGCTGAATATCCAGCAGTGACTGCAGCCACTGCGTGCCCAGGCGCTGCGAGGTGTCGCTGCCCGGCTCGCTGGCCTTGTAGAGCCAGTGAGCCGCAACACCCGATTCGGCCACCACATCCATGGCGTGGGTCCGCAGCTGAAATTCGATGTTGGTGCCGAAGGGGCCGATCAGCGTGGTGTGGATCGACTGGTAGCCGTTGACCTTGGGAATGGCCACATAGTCCCGGAACTTGCCGGGGACCGGCTTGTAGAGCTGGTGCAGGATGCCCAGGCCGGTGTAGCAGTCGATCAGCTCGGGCGCGATGATGCGAAAGCCGTAGATGTCGGTGACCTCGGAGAACGACAGGTGCTTGGCATCCATCTTCCGGTAGACCGAATACAGCGTTTTTTCCCGCCCGAGGATGCGCACCGCCATGCCGTGGCCGATGAAGACCCGCTCCACCTCGTCCTGCACCCGCGCAATCAGATCCTTGCGCCGGTTGCGCGACTTGCTCAGCGCTCGGGAAAGTACCTCGTAGCGCCAGGGGTGCAGGAAGCGAAAAGACAGATCCTGCAGTTCCCGATAGGTGAAATTCAGCCCCAGCCGGTGGGCAATCGGCGCATAAATTTCCAGGGTTTCGCTGCTGATGCGTTTCCATTTGCTGCGCGGCATGTCACCCATGGTGCGCATGTTGTGGGTGCGGTCGGCCAGCTTGATCAGGATGACCCGCACGTCCTTGGCCATGGCGAGCAGCATCTTGCGAAACGACTCGGCCTGGTTCTGCTCCCGAGAGTCGAATTCCAGCTTTTCCAGCTTGGTCAGCCCATCGACGAGTTCCGCCACCGGGGCGCCAAAGCGCTCCACCAGCTCTTCTTTCGTGACGCCGCAGTCTTCGATGGCGTCGTGCATGAGTGCCGCCATCAGGGCCTGGGCATCGAGCTTCCACTCGGCGCATTGCGCCGCCACCGCGATCGGGTGGGTGATGTACGGGTCGCCGTTTTTGCGCTTTTGGCCCAGGTGCGCCTCATCGGCGAAGCGGTAGGCCTGCCGGATGCTGTCGATCTCGGTCGGGCCCAGGTAGTCAAGCCGGGCCAGCAGCCCGGCGAAACTGGCTGCAGCCGCGCTGTCCGCCGGGTGCGCTTGCGCGGCGGGTGTCTCGCTGTGGATATCGGCCATGGGGCTCATAGATGCCCCGACTTTAGCGCGCCGCTGTCCAGCTTGCGCAAGCGCTTGTCAAGTCTGTTCAGCGAATGGGTGGCTGGGTTGTGGTCAGGCGAAAAAAAACACCGCCATGCGGTGTTTTTCCGGTGGCGCGCGCTTTGATTCAAAGCGGCACTTTTTTGAGCATCTCGAGCCCGACCTTGCCTTCGGCGATTTCGCGCAGCGCGGTCACGGCGGGCTTGTTCTTGCTCTCGATCTTGGGCGCGTGGCCTTGGCTCAGCATGCGGGCCCGGTAGGTGGCAGCCAGCACCAGCTGAAAACGGTTGGGGATTTGCTGCAAGCAGTCTTCGACGGTGATGCGTGCCATGGTGGCTCCGGTGGGTGCTGGGTTCAGGGGATGTTGAGCGCCTGAAACGTATCGCTGCGAGCGATGCGCTGAACGCCGAACTTCAAGCGTTGGGCGTGAACAATGGCTTTCAGGTCGAACAAAGCGCGGTCAAACAACTCATTGATTATAACGAAGTCGAATTCTTGGGCGTGCCGCATCTCGATGGCCGCGTTTTGCAGCCGCAGCTCGATCACCTCGGCGCTGTCCTCCGCGCGGCGCTCCAGCCGGGAGCGCAATTCCTCCCAGCTCGGCGGCAGGATGAACACCAGCACCGCGTTGGGGAAAATGCGCTTGACCTGAATGGCGCCCTGAAAATCGATTTCCAGGATCACGTCGGCGCCCTGAGCCATGCGCTGCTCGATCGTCTGCTTGGAGGTGCCGTAGCGGTTGCCGTGAACCTGCGCCCATTCCAGAAAGCCTTGTTGCGCCACCATGTGGTCGAACGTTTCCTGACTCACGAAGTAGTACTCGCGCCCGTGCAGCTCCTGGCCACGCGGTGCGCGGGTGGTGTGCGAGATCGAGGGCACCACGCGCGAGTCCAGCTCCATGAGCGCCTTGACCAAGCTCGATTTGCCCGCCCCGCTGGGCGCCGCCACGACATACAGGTTTCCTGGGTATTCCATACAAGCGTTCAGATCAAAAAGTCAGGGTGAGCGGTGGAGCGTGGGGGTCGAGTTTCGTCGCCGGGCCGCCCCAAGGCGAAACAACCCCCCTGGGGGGCAGCGACCCGCATAGCGGTGGAGCGTGGGGGCACTGGTCACTCGATGTTCTGCACCTGCTCACGCATCTGCTCGATCAACACCTTCATGTCGACCGAAATCCGGGTGAGCTCCAGGCTGGACGACTTGGAGCCCAGGGTGTTGGCTTCACGGTGCAGCTCCTGGATAAGGAAGTCCAGCCGCTTGCCCACCTCGCCGCCTTTGTGCAGCAGTCGCTCGATTTCGGTCAGGTGAGACGCGAGCCGGGTCAGCTCCTCCGCCACGTCGATGCGGATCGCAAACGCAGTGGCCTCGGTCAGCGCGCGGTCGCGGGCCTGATCGCTGGTGATCGCGTTGCCCAGCGCGCCTTCGCTGGAAGACGCGCCGAGCGCCTCGCTCCAGCGGTCCAGAAACCGCTGGCGCTGCTGCGCAACCAGCTGCGGAATCAGCGGCTGGGCATCGGCGGCCAGTTGCCGGAGTTGCTGCAGCCGGTCGAGCAGCATGGCGGCCAGTCGATCGCCTTCACGCTGGCGCGATTCCATCAGCGAGGTCACACCGCGCTGGCCAAGCGCCATGAGCTGTTCGTGCCATTCACCACCCCGCGGCGCCGGACGCGACGCGGTCAGCGAGAGGATGTCGGCCACCGTGAGCAGGCCGGCATTGGGCAGCCAGGTTCGCACGCTGTCCTGCACATTCGCCAGCTTCTGCAGCTCGGCGGCACCCGGCGCGCGCAGGCCAGCCTCGCTGCGCCCCTCGATCCAGGCCCGCACTTCGACCTTGCCGCGCTTGAGCTGCGCCGTCAGCAGCTCGCGCAGCGCCGGTTCGGTGGCGCGAAGATCGTCGGCGAGCTTGAAACTGAGGTCGAGAAAACGGCTGTTGACCGATCGAATCTCCAGGCCCAGGGCTGTTGGGGTCTCGCGTTCCGGTGCTTCCGCAGGGCCGGTTTTCGGCCCGTCCCCCTGGGCCGAGGCGTAGCCGGTCATGCTGTAAACTGCCATGCAGATGTGTCCGATCAGGTTGAGAGGTCCACAACAAGGCGTCACGGAACCCGCTTGAATTATGTCAAAGGTCAAACCCGCTCCGCTGCCGCCAGACACTGTGATCGGTGGCTACCGTATCGTCCGCAAGCTGGCCGCGGGCGGTTTTGGCGTGGTCTATCTGGCGGTTGACACCGAAGGCCAGCAGGTTGCCGTCAAGGAGTATCTGCCGTCATCGCTGGCCACCCGCGGACCGGGTGAGCTGCTGCCGCAGGTGCAGCCCGAAAAACTGTCGCTGTACCGCCTGGGGCTCAAGAGCTTCTTCGAGGAAGGGCGGGCGTTGGCCCAGATTTCGCATGCCTCGGTGGTGAGCGTGCTGAATTTCTTTCGCGAGAACGAGACCGTTTACATGGTCATGAACTACCTGGAGGGGGCGTCCCTGCAGGAATTCATCATCACCGCGCGTGAGCTCAAGAAGCAGAAGGTGTTTCGCGAGTCGACCATCCGTTCCCTTTACGACGAAATCCTGCGCGGTCTGCGCATCGTCCACCAGCACAAGATGCTGCACCTGGACATCAAACCGGCCAACATTTTCGTC
Source organism: Hydrogenophaga sp. (assembly GCA_020047875.1). Taxonomy (GTDB): domain Bacteria; phylum Pseudomonadota; class Gammaproteobacteria; order Burkholderiales; family Burkholderiaceae_C; genus Hydrogenophaga. The sequence goes on along the minus strand of JAIFNE010000032.1, from coordinate 3,777 downwards.
ACCGACGACAACCGCTCGGTGCTGATCGACTTCGGCGCCGCCCGCGAGGTGCTGAGCAAAGAGGGCAATTTCATTCGGCCGATGTACACGCCCGGCTTCGCCGCGCCGGAGATGTACCGGCGCGACTCAAGCATGGGCCCTTGGACCGACATTTACGCCATTGGCGCCTGCATCTACGCCAGCATGCAGGGCTACCCGCCCAACGACGCGCCGCAGCGGCTGGAAAAAGACCGGCTTTCGCTGGCGCTCTCGCGGCTGCGCGGGGTGTATTCCGACAACCTGATTGAGGTGGTCGAGTGGTGCATGTCGCTCGATCCGTTGTCGCGTCCGCAGTCGGTGTTTGCCTTGCAGAAGGAACTCAGCCGCGAAACCGAGCGCAGCTACACCAAGCTGACGGTGGCTGAAAAAATGCGCTTGCAGTTCGACAACATCGTGTCAGACAACAAGAAATCGGCGCGCAAATCGACCGCGGCGGGGACCAAGTTTCGATGAAATTTTCGGTCTACCAGATCAGTCGGCAAGGGGGGCGCGAGCGCAACGAAGACCGCATGGGCTATGCCTACACGCGCGAATCCGGGCTGTTTGTGCTGGCCGACGGTATGGGCGGGCATCCCGAGGGCGCGATGGCGGCCCAGCTGGCCCTGCAGACTTTTTCCGCTTATTTCCAGAAGGCGGCCAACCCGCTGGTGAAGGAGGTGCCGGAGTTTCTCTCCAGTGCCACCATGGCCGCGCACCACCAGATCATTCGCTACGCCTCGGAAAAAGGCATGCTGGACACGCCGCGCACCACGCTGGTGGCGGCGGTGATGGAGCGCAACCTCATGCACTGGGTGCATTGCGGCGATTCGCGTCTGTACATCGTGCGCGACGGCGTGCTGCTGACCCGTACGCGCGACCACTCCTACATGGAGCAGCAGGCGCACCTGGGCCGCAACACCAAGCACATCAACCGCAACATCCTGTTCACCTGCCTGGGCTCGCCGGCCAAGCCGGTGTTCGATTTGTCTGGCCCGCTGCAGCTGCAGCAGGGCGATCGGGTGCTGCTGTGCTCGGATGGTCTGTGGGGCACGGTGAGCGACGACGAGGTGGCGCGCGAGCTTTCCTGCGCCACGCTGGACCAGTCGGTGCCCGAGCTGGTGGAGACGGCGCTCAAGCGCGGTGGCCCGCGCTGTGACAACGTGACGGTGTTGGCCATGGAATGGGAAACCCCCGAGGCTTTCCAGTCGACGAGGGTGTCCACCGAAGACATCGACGACGGCGTGTTCGCCTCCACCATCCAGTCGGGCGTGCCCGACCCGAGCATTGAAGACATGGACGACGAAGCGATCGAGCGTTCCATTGCCGAAATCAACGAGGCGATCCGGCGCACCGCCGAGAGAAACGCCTGATTCCCCGCGCTCCCGTGCGCGCGCACCCCGAGCAGGGGCCATGCTGCGGAGCCAGAAAGACCGGTCTCGCACCGCCAGCCCTGCCCCCGCCCCGCGTTCAACCATCCTGAGAGCCTTCTCCCCATGACAGACCCAGCACGTCCCGGCAACCGGGCCGCCAACGCCCTGCGCCCGGTGCGCATCACCCGCCACTTCACCATGCACGCCGAGGGCTCGGTGCTGATCGAGTTTGGCCACACCAAGGTGCTGTGCACCGCGTCGGTGGAAGAAAAGGTGCCGCCGCACAAGCGCGGCAGCGGTGAAGGCTGGGTGACGGCGGAATACGGCATGTTGCCGCGCGCCACCCACACCCGCAGCGATCGCGAAGCCGCCAAGGGCAAGCAAAGCGGGCGCACGCAGGAAATTCAGCGCCTGATCGGCCGCTCGTTGCGGGCGGTGTTCGACCTCAAGGCGCTGGGCGAGCGCACGATTTCTCTCGATTGCGACGTGTTGCAGGCCGACGGCGGCACCCGCACCGCCAGCATCACCGGCGCCTTTGTGGCAGCCCACGACGCGGTCAGCCGCCTGCTGGCCGAGGGCAAAATCTCCACCTCGCCGATCTGCGGCCACGTGGCGGCAATCTCGGTTGGCATGCAGGGCGGCCGGGCGCTGCTTGACCTGGAGTACGTGGAAGACGTGGCCTGCGACACCGACATGAACGTGGTCATGACCGGTGCCGGCCACTTCGTGGAAGTGCAGGGCACGGCAGAGGGCGAGGCGTTCAGCCGCGACGACATGAGCGCCATGCTCGCCCTGGCGGAAAAGGGCATTGGCGAGCTGGTGCAGATGCAGCAGCAGGCCCTGGGCCTTTGACGAAAGCACCCCATGAAGCTGGTGCTGGCCTCGAACAACGCGGGCAAACTTGCAGAGCTGCAGGCCTTGTTTGCGCCGCTGGGTGTGGCGCTGGTGCGGCAGTCTGACCTGGGCATTCCCGAGGCGCCCGAACCCCACCGAACGTTCGTTGAAAACGCGCTGGCCAAGGCGCGCCATGCCGCGCGCGAGAGCGGTTTGCCCGCGCTGGCCGACGATGCCGGGCTGTGTGTGGAGGCGTTCGGCGGGCTGCCGGGTGTCGACACCGCCCACTACGCAACCCAGTTTGGTTATGAGAAGGGTGACGCCAACAACGTGCTCGCGCTGCTGGAGCAAATGCGCGGCCAGACCGACCGCCGCGCGGCGCTGGTCAGCACGCTGGTGGCGCTGCGCAGCGCCGACGATCCAGAGCCGCTGGTCGCCACAGGCCGTGCGCCTGGCCTGATCACCGAGCGCCCCATCGGCGCCAATGGCTTTGGCTTCGATCCGGTGATGTTCCTGCCGCAGTTCGGCAAGACCTTCGCCGAGCTGCCGACCGAGGTGAAGAACGCCAACAGCCACCGCGGGCGCGCCGCGCAGCAAATGCTGGCCCTGATGCGCGAGCGCTGGTTCTCGCTGGCGCCGAGCGCGGGCGTATGAGCCCGGTGCGTGAGGTTCGCGTGGCCTGGCCCGCGGCGCGGCAAGGTCCGGCGCCCGAGACACCGCACTGGAGCGATGTGGCGCACTGGATGCGCCCGGGCACCTTGCAGCTGGTCGGGCAGCCGCCGCTTTCGCTCTACATCCACCTGCCGTGGTGTCTGAAAAAGTGCCCGTATTGCGATTTCAACTCCCACGAGTGGCGCGACCCGGGCGGCTCGGCGCTGCCTGAGCAGGCTTATCTGGACGCGCTGCGGGCCGATCTGCAGGCATCGCTGCCGCTGATCTGGGGCCGCGCGGTGCACAGCGTGTTCATTGGTGGCGGCACGCCCAGCCTGTTTTCGCCCGACGCCATCGACCGCCTGCTGGGCGATGTGCGCGCGCTGGTGCGGCTCGATGCCGACGCCGAAATCACCCTCGAAGCCAACCCCGGCACGTTTGAGAAAGACCGCTTTCGCGCGTTTCGCCAGGCCGGGGTCACGCGGCTTTCCATCGGCGTACAGAGCTTCAACGACACGCACCTGAAGGCCCTGGGCCGGGTGCACGACGCCGCCCAGGCGCTGGCGGCGGTGGAAGAAGCGGCGCTCGCGTTTGACACCTTCAACCTCGACATCATGTATGCCCTGCCCGGGCAGACGCTGGCCGACTGCGAGACCGATCTGCGCACCGCGCTGGGCTTTCAGCCGCCCCATATTTCCATCTACCACCTCACGATCGAGCCCAACACCGTCTTCGCCAAGTTCCCGCCCACCGTGCCCGAGGACGACGACGCCTACGCCATGCTCGATCGCATCACCGAACTCACCGGCGCCGCCGGGCTGGCGCGCTACGAGGTGTCGGCCTATGCGCGCGCGGGGCACCGCAGCCGCCACAACCAGAACTACTGGCAGTTCGGCGACTACCT
>JAIFNE010000171.1 GCA_020047875.1 Hydrogenophaga sp. | reverse complement strand
ACCAGCGGATCAGCGCAGGCCACGCCCAGCGGCTGGAAGTGCTTGAGGTTGCGGGTGAGCAGCAGCAGGCCCGCGTGCTGAGCCAGCGCCGCAATGGCTACGTCGGCAAAACCGGGGTGGCGGCCCTGCGCTATGGCTGCATCCGAAATTTGCCCCGCCAGCCGTGCAGCTTGCGCGTCCAGCGGCAAGATCCTGTCTGCGTAGGCGGCCAGCAAGCCGTCTAGCCAGAGGTCCAGGCGGTCAGCCCGCTCTGCGCCACCAGCGCGGCGCAGTTTGCCAATGCCCTGCGCCATTTCTGCAATGGCAATGGAAGGCAGAAAAAGTTCTTTGTGATGTGCGTGCAGCCACTGGCTCAAAGGGTTGGGCACAAAGGCTTCGCGCCCGGGGGCCAATGCAGACACCACACTGGTGTCCAGCAGGTAGCCCTGAATCACAACGTTAGTCAAAATCAACACCCCGCAGCGGTGTGGTGTCGCGCTCGGTCTCAAAAGGCTCGGGCAAGGACAGCAGGTAGCTGGCCAGGTTGGGCATTTCCAGCGGGTAGAGGCGTGCGCCATCAGCCACCGGCACGATCATGGCGCAGGGCTGGCCATGGGGCTAACCAGGGTAGGACGGCCTTTCTCTGCAGCGGCTACCAGCGCAGAAAAGCTGGCTTTGGCTTCACGAATTTGGATGGTTTCCATGGCTACGCTCCTTGTGACTACATGAGGTCAGTTTAGCCGGATTTTGACTTGAAGAGAAAGTTTTGAGGTGGCTGCGATCCTTCTCGAACATGGCCTTTACCTTGCGGTGCTCTCGGGATCGAAGGTGCAGCCATTGCCGGTGGCGCTATTGTTGAAGTCGTACAGCCCGCTCAGGTCGGCGGTGTAGACGTTGTGCGCCCGCCAATCTCAGGCTACGCGATGCCGCCCGCCACCGACAGATAAAAAGTAGGCCCGCTTCTTGATGCGCGGGTCACTCGCTTGACTCAGGCGCTCATGCTTGGCGCCTTTGATGCCGGTGCCGAAGCTGGCGCTGTAGAGTTGGGTAAATCCTGCTTGTCGCCCGTAGTGGACTGCTCTCGCAACCGCTCGTCCCTTGCCCGCTCCACGCCCTTGATCGGGTCTTCAGGCAAGTTTTGCACATCTGGCAACTTCGGCTCGTAAGAAGCTGAGGAATTCGAGGTGGCTTCAATCACGCTCGCGGACACTACGGCCGAAGTAAACTTTCTTTGCTTGGTGATCCGCATCAAGGCGCGATACGGTGCGCCGGTGCGGATTGGAATCAATTCGAACGATGTGCTGATACTGGGTAACTAGGTGCCCCTTCACCCCTCCCCTCGTGCAGAAGGTGATGCCGACAATACTAGGGAGAGGACACCCATAACGTCTATTGGGAAACGCAGGGCCAGGAATGAACATCCTTCTGATCACCGCCGATCAGTGGCGCGGCGATTGCGTCGGCTATGCCGACAATGATCTGATCCGCACGCCGGTGCTCGACGCCCTGGCCAACGAGAGCACCGCCTACCTCAATCACTATGCGCAGGCCGCCCCCTGCTCGCCGGCACGGGCCTGCCTATACACCGGGCTCTACCAGATGAACAACCGGGTCTGCCGCAACGGCACCCCGCTGGCGACCCGCTTCGACAACATCGCCTTGGCCGCGCGACGCGCCGGCTACGATCCGACGCTCTTCGGCTATACCGACATCTCGCTCGACCCCACCGGCAAGGCCCCGGGCGACCCGGACAACACCACCTATGAGGGCGTGCTGCCCGGCTTCACCACGCGGCTGAAACTGCCGGAGCATGAGCGGCCCTGGCTCAGCTGGCTGAAGGTGCAGGGACTGGAGTTTGCCGACAAGGATGCAGCGCACCTGCAGGTCGGGCTTGCTCCCGGCAGCATCGGCAACGCGCCGCCGGCATATACCGCCGGACAGACGCAGACGGCCTTCCTCGTGGGCGAGTTCACCCGCTGGCTGGGCGAGCAGCACCGCCCGTGGTTCGCGCACCTCTCACTAATACGCCCACACCCGCCTTTCGTCGTGCCAGTGCCCTACAACACCATGTACGACCCTGCAGTCATGCCGGCCTTCCGCCGCGCCGAGAGCTTTGCCACCGAGGCCGCGCAGCACCCACTGCTCGAGCTGATGCTGCACAACGGCGACACCAGTCACTTCGTCCCAGGCGCCACCGCGCTGCTCAAGGACTTGAGCGATGCCGACTACCGGCAGATCAAGGCAACCTATTACGGCATGATCAGCGAGGTCGACGCCCAGATCGGCCGCGTCGTCGACGCCATCCGGGCACGCGGCGAATGGGACGACACGCTGATCGTCTTTACTTCTGACCATGCCGAGATGATGGGCGACCACTTTGCCCTCGGCAAGGGCGGCTATTTCGATGAGAGCCAGCATATCCCGCTGCTGATCCGCGATCCGCGCCAGCCGGGCGGGCGCCGTGTGACTGGTTTCACCGAAGCAGTGGACGTGTTCCCGACCGTGCTCGAGGCGATGGGGGTGACCCCGACGCACCAGCCCGACGGCCGCTCGCTGACCCATCGCGAGGGCGACACCGAGGTCCACTGGGAGTTCGACTTCCGCGACGTCGCCGGCCAGAGCATCGAGCAGGCGCTAGGGCTCAGATCGACGCAGCTGAACCTCGCGGTGATCCGCACGGCGAAGTGGAAATATGTGCACTTCGCCGCCCTGCCGCCGCTGCTGTTTGACCTTGCCACCGATCCGCACTGCCTGCGCAACCTTGCCACCGATCCCGCCTGTGCCTCAGTGCGCATCGCCATGGCCGAGCGCCTGCTGAGCTGGCGCGCAGAACACCTCGATCAGACACTGGCACTGACCGAACTGACGCCGGACGGGGTGGTATCGCGGAAGGTTTAGCGGCTGGAAGTCCAGTTCCCGAGTCGACCTCATTCCGAGCCTGCCGAAGGCCGAGGTCATGGCACCGGCCTGGCTAGACCACCCTCGTGTTTCAACAAGCTCACCATGAGGACTCAGGTCTAGCCCCAATACTGTTCAGATACGCAAGGCCGGCGTCGGCTGATGCCGTTGACGCAGCAGTTCGCCTCGATGGCGGACGTTGAAGCTGCTCATCTTGCGCTTGACTCCGCGTGGGTTGACTCGGCCGCGACTGCTGACGCAACGGCCGCGCGCGATCTGTTCGAGCAGTGCGTCGCGCCAAGCAGGCAATCGCTCAGGGGGGAACAGCCGCAGCTTGCGGCATCTTGCGCTTGATCACGCGCACTGCGTGCGTGAAGCTCAAGCGATCGGGATCGAGCCCGCGTGGCCACGCCGCTTGTGCCATCAACTGTCGGATGGCGAAGTGCGCCAGCAGCAAGCCCCACAGCTCTTGCTGGACCAACTCGGGCGTCTTGCTGCGCAGCACTGTGCTGTTGGCGCGCAAGTGTGTCTTGAACTCGTCGAAGACGCCCTCGATCTCCCAGCGCTCGTGGTACAGCGCGGCCAGCTCCAGCGCCGGCGCCTCAGCGGGGTCCAGGATGTTGGTCACCAGCCGGTAGCTGTCCTGTGGCGGCGTGGCCGAATCGTGCAGCGTGTAGTCGATCACACGCACTATTTGCCCTGCGCTTCGATGCCTGTCCGCGCTGTCGAACACGGTGCTGAGGTACGAACCATCGCTGAGCATCTTCTCCACTGGCAGCCTCAGGTTGGACTTGACTCGCCAGGCCAGCTGGGCGCCGCTGGCGCAGGCAAGCTGCCAGAGCTTGAAGCCGTAAAAGTTGCGGTCGGCCAGCACCAACATGTCGGGCTTGAGCTTGACCGGCAACATCTTCGCCGCCATGGCTTGCTCGCTGTGACCGTAGGGTGCCACCTCCGCGGCCGTCACCACATGCGTGCCGCACTCCACCAGGCCCAGCAAGCGCGCCTGCGGGAAGGCGCTCTGGCCGCGCGATGCGCCCGGGTAGCCGAAGTACTTGGCATTGGCCGCCTCATCGGCCACGTCCATGCAACTGCCGTCCAGCGCCATGACGCGAAGCCCCCGATACCAAGCGCCCGGTGCACCCGGCGCCGCCAGGGGTCGCAGCACGCGCTCGGCCAGTTGGCGCATCACTTGCGAACCGAGTCGGGTACGCGCCTGGGAGATCGCCGATTTGCTCGCCTGCACAGCGCCGGCCTCGCCGTCACCCAGCCACTGCAAGCCCTCGCACACCACCCGCAGCACCTCCTCCAGCGGCGCCTCGCGCCACAGCGCCAGCGCCATCACGTAGTACACAACCGCAGGTGCGGGCAGCAAGCGTTCGCGCTGACTGGCCTTGCCGGTGTCGGCCAGAACTTCCTCGATCAACGCTCGTGGACACACGCTGGCTAGAACGCCAGCGCTGATCAGATGCGCAACGTCAACTCTCGCCAGCAGCGCCTTGCGGTTTCTCGCCATCGTCCACACCCATCGAAGTCTCAATGGACGTGAATTATCGAGGCGTTTCCTCTATCTGAACAGTATTGGGTCTAGCCCTTTATTGATCCGGCCTGCAAACAGTCTTAAGCGGCGCATTTGACGAACGGATCTTGAAAGAATGTTCTGACCTGCTCGGGCTTGCCGGCCAGGGCGGTCATGTGCTCAACGGCAGCAGCCTGTAGCTTCGCCTTGGTTTTCACTGGCACCTTGGTTCGAATCACATGGCGGTTTTCCAGGCCAAAGCGAGACGCTCCGGCGCGAGGGTGGGCGCTCCGTCCAGACACCAACGCGCGTCGAGCGGGTCATCCTTGAAAACCAGATTCAGAGCGTTCATCGCCAAGCCCTGAGTAACCAGCCGTTCCATGAGTATGGGCGCCACCGCCCCAATCTCTGCCGACCCCATGAACAAGGTCAGACGGGCCTGGTCGGGCACCTGATTGACGCGCCGTTGCAAACCATGATCGCCATGGGCTGTCGAGCCCGAAAGGCAGCATCTTCATCGGCGAATAGTGCCTCAACGGTTCTGCGCGAGGTCCAGCAATTCCTCGGCCAGTGCAAACGACGTTGATGCCCCAGTTCCACCAGTGACGAGTCCGAGAACCACACCAGGAGCGAGCAATTTTTTGTAAACCGGCTCCTTGGCTGACGCATAGGTTCCGGTCCAACGCTCTGTGACCTGCGCACCGGGAAAACGCAGCACGCGGTGCATTTCGTCCAGGATGAGTTCATCCACCTCGCTTCGGCCAAAGGGGAATTCAGCATCGCCATAAAAATGGCTATCACCCAAAACCAGAGAACCGTCGGCCGACTGCACCGCGATCAGATGTACCCCTTGCTGAAGGTGCTCGGGCTGTTGCGCCTGCAGTAGGGTGTTGAGCGCAGATGCTTCGGGCAGGTCAGCAAATCCATCGTTGCGCACCAGACTCAGGTCGGACATGACCGCACTGGAGAGCCTCACAGGTTGCCCTGGCCTCACGCGCATCATCTGCAAGGTACAAAGCTGGATTGCGGCCTGCGCCATCTCGTCGGGATAGAGGGTCCGCAGATCATGCCCAGGGCAGATAACGCAGAGGCTGCTACGCAGCGGTCCCTGGCTGGTGTGTACTTTTGGAAGGTCCACGCCCAGCACCGGTGTGTTCCAGAAAAAGTCCACGCCTTGCTCATGTTCCAGCCATTTGGTCAACCGTGGAATAGCGTCCCGCGACTCCACCCGAAGCTCGTGCGGGCTGTACAGCACAGCCCGACCGGTCTGCAGTTCGGGCCGCTCGCGTGCTGCTTCTTCCGCACTGAGCAAACGACAGCCCTCACCCATTTCCGTCTTTAGAAAAGCCTCCAGAACATCCACCGCTTCAGGGCGCTGTGCGAGTACGTTCAAGCCCTGGTGAATGACCTTGATCCCCGCCAGAGGAGCGATGCGTTGCCACAGGTCTCGGGTGCGACGGGCTCGGCGCCAGTGTTCGCCAGCGCGCTGCCCGGTGACAGAGACGAAACCGAAATTGCGTACTGAGGCACCAATGCACTTCGCGTTTCGTTCAACCAGTGCCACGCTCAGGCCGCGTTGTCGGGCGGTCCAGGCAGTGGCCAGGCCAATGATGCCGGCCCCGACCACCACCAGGTCGTATGACTTGTCCGTCGTCACGATCGCTGCGCCTCGTTTGTGAAAGTCAGGGACGTTGACCTCGAGCCAGGCGCTGCTCGATGTCTTTGAGCACGGGTGGCAGGTCGCCCACGGTGTCGATCACATAGTGAGCTCCCTGGTCGCGGAATTCTGCGCCCACCCGCTCACGAACGCCGACCCGTGCCACTTCATCGGCCAAGAGGAATTGATCCAATGTCCAGCCAGCCGGACTGCCCGAGAGCGACAAGCCCACCGTCCACATGCCGGCGTTCAAGCCCTCGTGGATACCGGGCACGGTGTCATCCACTTTTACGCAGTGCGAGACAGCGCCGATGCGCAGCTGCTGCACACATTCCAGCGCCATCCAGGGGCCGGGGCGCGCTCCGGCAGGCAGGTCGTCGGCGCAGACCGTGCAGTCGGGGGTGTAGCCCTGTTCGGACGCCAGCACCATCAACCGCTCCATCACCTGGCGGGGGTAGCCGGTGGTGGAACCGATTTTCAGGCCCTGCTGGCGAAGGCCCTGCACCACTTGCAGTGCGCCCGGAATCAGCGCGCTGTGCAAACCCACACGCTCCACCTGCAGCGGAATGAAAGTCTCATAGATGTGGCGCACATCGGCCTGGGCCATGGGCCGCCCGAAACGGGTCAGCCAGCGGGCACCGACGACCGGGTCTTGGCCCAGCGCCTCGATGTGTTGCCACTTGCCCAGCCCCATCGGGCCGCGCGCCTCGGTCAGGCTGAGCTCAAAGCCATAAGCGCTCTGGAAGGCGTCAACAAATATCTGTGTGGGCGCGAACGAACCGAAGTCGACAATGGTGCCGGCCCAGTCGAAGATGACGGCTTCCAGAGACTGTTTCATGGGTGCTCCGTGTTGTGAGGTTCAGGTGGCGCTCAAAACGCCGCGCTGGTGCAGGGTGGCGCCGACGGCGTGAACCACCTGGTCGATGTCGTTTGGTGTGATGGCGCCGATGCAGCCGACGCGAAAGGTCTCCACCCGCGTCAACTTGCCGGGGTACAGGATGAAGCCGCGATCGCGCACGCCCTCGTAAAACGTCTGGAAGCTCCAGGCCGGGTGCTGCGGTGCGTGGAAGGTGACGATGATCGGCGCTTGCACCGCCGGGTCGAGCAAGGGCTGCAGGCCCAAGCCCGCCATACCCTGCACCAGGCGCTGACAGTTGGCGGCATAACGCGCCCCGCGCGCGGCCTGCCCGCCTTCTTCCTGAAACTGCTGCAAGGCTTCGGCCAGCGCCACCACCACATGGGTGGGTGGCGTGAAACGCCATTGGGTCGTCTTCTGCAGGTAGACCCATTGGTCGTGCAGGTCCAGCGCGAGCGAGTGGCACTGGCCAGCGCTGGCTTGCAGCGCGCTGCGCCGCGCGATCACAAAGCCCATGCCCGGTACCCCCTCCAGACACTTGCCCGAAGCGGCGATCAGCGCGTCAAACGGCAGGCTGCGCGCGTCAATGGGCAGCGCGCCAAAGGAGCTCATCGCATCCACGATGAGGGCACGGCCCTGCGCGGCCACCACCTGTGCAATGTCGGCCAGCGGGTTAAGGATGCCGGTGCCGGTTTCGCAGTGCACCACCGCCACATGGGTGATGGACGGGTCTGCCCGCAGCGCAGCGTCGATGGCGGCCGGGTCCATGGGCTGGTCTTCTGCAAAAGGCAACTCGACGGACGCACGATTCAGCACGCCCAGCATGCGCAGGATGCGCGCGCAGTAGGCGCCGTGGTTGGGCACCAGTACCTTGCCAGAGCGCGGCACCAGAGTGCCCAATGCTGCCTCCACAGCGAAGCTGCCGCTGCCTTGCAAAGGCACACACACATGGGTATCGGCACCCTGCACGATGTCCAACAGTTGGCGGCAGACATCGGCGGTGACTCGGTTGAACGCCCGGTCCCAGGAGCCGTGGTCGTGCAGCATGGCCTGCTTGGTGCGCAGGCTGGTGGTCAGCGGGCCGGGTGTCAACAAAAGGGGATCGCGGTCAATGAGGGGCATGGTGATTCGGGTGCAGCTAAAACAGGTGACAGGATGGGCTGGGCGCGGGCTCGTTCAGCGAGCGCGCCAGGCTTGTGTTGTGCGCATGAGGTGGCGCGTCAACAGGCTGTGCAGCAGTTTGACGCTGGCCGAGGTGGCCACGATGACCACCGCCATCGCGGCGGCAGCGGCCGTGAAGCCCGCTTCGTCCATGTGAATGATGGAGACCGCCGCCAGCTTGGTCTCGGAGCCGTAGAGGAAGATCACGGCAGAGACCGTGGTCATGGCGTTGACGAACAAATAGATGCTGATGTCGAGCACGGCAGGCATGCACACCGGCACCGTCACGCGGGCAAACATGCGCCCCAGCGACACCTTCAGCGAGGCCGACACGGCTTCGAACTCTGAGTCCAGTTGCTTGAGCGCGGTGGTGGCGGTGATGTGGCCAACGGTGTAGAAATGGGCAATGGAGTTCACCACAAGAATTACCAGGGTGCCGTAAATGAAGCCCAGCGGATGTCCCGGAGCATTGAAGAAGAAGATGTAGGAAAGGCCCAGAACCAGCCCAGGCACCGCCATCGACAGCATGGCCATCAGCTGTGTGGCGCCACGCACCAGCGCAAAGCCGCGAGTTTTCTCCAACAGGTAGGCGCCCGTAACGATGATGACGGTACCGAGCACGGCGGTCCAAGCGGCCATGCTCAACGAGTTGCGCCAAGCCTTCCAGCCTTCGCTGTCAAAGTCAGAAAACTGGTAGTTCGCCAGCGTGAGGTTCAGGTTGTAGGGCCAGCGAGTCACCAGCGAAGCCCAGACCGCCATGCCCAGCATCACCAGCATGGCACCTGCCACCAATGCGCAGAACAGCCACAGACCCCAGTCACGCGATGCGTTGCGCGTCGGTACCAAAGGGACCGCCCGAGCGGTGAGCAAAGCCACCTGGCGACGTTGTACCCAGCGATCGGTTCCGAAAGCGACCACGGCAGGTAGCAGAAGCACAAAGCCCACCACGGCACCCATCTCGAAATTTTGCTGGCCAATCACCTGCTTGAAGATGTCGGTGGCCAGCACGTTGAAGCGCCCGCCGATCACCTTGGCAATGCCGAAGTCGGTGATAGCCAAGGTGAACACCACAAAGCCGGCACTGATCAGACCGTATTTGCTGCCCGGCAGAGTCACGGTCCAGAAGGTGCGCAGCGGTGATGCGCCCAGCACGCGGGCGGCCTCGTAGTGGCGCGCATCGGCCATGGACAGCGCCACCACCAGGATCATCAAGGCATGGGGAAAGCAGTAAAACACCTGCGAGATGACGATACCGATGGGGCCATAGATAGAGGCGCCGAACATCCAGCTGTTGAGCAGACCCTGGTTGCCGAACAGGTAGATCAACGAAATCGCGGGCAACAGCGACGGTGCAAGGATCGGGATCAAGGCGAGTGCTTTGAACACGGTCTTACCTAGCATGGCAGTGCGCGTGAGCGCATAGGCGTAAACGTAGGCCAGTGGCAGCACGAGCGCGGTGATCAGCGTGGAGGTCCAGAGGCTGTTCCAAAGGGACTGTGTCAGCGACGGCGTGGCGAAATAGGTGATGTAGTTGCCCAGCCCCGCCCAGGCGCCATCGGCGTCGCGAAAGCTCTTGATCAGCAAAGTCCCCAGCGGCAGCATGAGCGTGACTGCCAGCCACAGCGCCAACAGCAGCACGCCCAGGCGCATCAACCAGTCGTCGCGGTCCAGCCGCTGCCAACGCTTCAGCATCAATGGACCCCGACGTGGGTACCGTGCACGCGGATGTGCTGTGGCGGCAGGTCAATCCAGATGCTTCGTTTTGCATTCAGACCCAGCAGGAGCGCTTGTGCGGTGGGCACGTCGGCGATCAGGGTCTGGCCATTGACAGGCAAGCTGAGGCTGACACGACAGAACGGTCCTAGAAATTCCAGGCCTTGCACCATCGCCCCGACCCGGTTGCCTGGAACGGCGGGTTCGGGTGTGTGGCCGTCGTGCAGCACGATCTCCTCGGGGCGCAAGGTGAGCGTGACCTCGGTATCGGCGGGCAGTTGGGACGCGTGCTCACAGGCCAGCTCCACGCCCTGCCAACTGGCCCGCCCCGGGCCAAGAAGGCGGGCGCGCAACGGGTTGGTCTTGCCCACAAAATCCGCCACGAAGGCGCTGCTGGGTTTCTGGTAAATCGTCTGGGGCGAGCCCACCTGCTCGATCACGCCTTGGTTCATCACCACGATGCGGTCCGCCAGGCTCAGGGCTTCTTCCTGATCGTGCGTGACCATGATGGTCGTCACGCCCAGCCGCTGGTGCAACTGGCGCAACTCGCTGCGCAAATGCGCCCGAACCCGCGCGTCAAGCGCACTCAGCGGTTCGTCCAGCAGCAGCAACCCAGGTGACGTAGCCAGAGCCCGGGCCAGCGCCACGCGCTGCTGCATGCCGCCGGAGAGTTGCGCCGGGTACTGGCTGGCCGAGTCGGGCAGGCCCACCAATTTCAGCAGTTCCTTCACACGGTCTGCCGCAGCCTGGCGGCTCCATCCCTTGCCCTTCAGGCCATAGCCCACGTTGTCCTTGACCGACAAATTGGGGAACAAGGCATAGGACTGGAAGACGATGCCAAAGTCCCGCTGAGACGACGGCAAACCTGAGATGTCGCTGCCCTTTTGCAGAATCTGCCCGCCGTCTTGTTGCTCCAACCCGGCGATGATGCGCAACAAGGTGGTTTTACCGCAGCCGGACGGCCCCAGAAAGCAGATGAACTCGCCCGCTTCGATGCGCAGCGAAACGTCCTTCAGGGCCCAAAAGGAGCCAAAGCGCTTCCCCACCCCCCGGATGTCTAGGTACGGCGTGCTGGATTCGATCACGGATGATTCCTGGATAAAAAGGGGGCGCGCTTCTGCGCCCCCGATGGCGACCCCTTTGGCGCCCTAAGGCTCAAGAGGTCAGATCTCAAAGCTCACCTCGGCGCCGACTTGCCGTCGTAGCGCCTGGTCCACTCGGCCAGGATGCGCGCACGTTCCGCACCCATCTTGCCCAGGTCGATCTTCACCATGGCACTTTCGGCGCTCGATGGGTAGTTCGGCGGGCTGGGGTTCATGCCGGGGTAACCCACAATGGCGTAGAACTTGCCGTACATCTCATAGGCGGGCTTGCTCACCGCAAAATCGGCCAGCTTTTGGGCGGCGGCCAGGTTCTTGGTGCCTTTGACGATGGCGGTGGCTTCCATGTCCCACGGTGAGCCTTCCTTGGCCAAGACGATGTCGATGGGTGCGCCGGCGGTTTTCTCGCGCGCGCCACGCATGTCAGAGCCAATGCCCACCACGCGCTCACCCTTGGCGGCCTGCACGCAAGGCGCCGAACCCGAGTGGGTGTACACCGCCACGTTGTTGTGCAACTTGTCCATGAACTCCCAGCCGGCCTGCTCGCCCATTATCTGCAGCCAGGCATAGACCGCCTGATAGCCGGTGCCCGAAGAGGCTGGGTTCGGCATGACGATGGCGTCTTTGTAGACCGGGTTGGTCAGGTCGGCCCACGAGGTGGGCTTGGGCATGTTCTTCTTGCCACCTTCGACCGTGTTGAAGCACATGACAGCCAGCCAGGCGTTCAGGCCCGTCCAGGTGGTGGGGTTCTTGTCGCTGCGAAAGTTGGGTTTGATTTGGTCCACGCCCTTGGGGCTGTAGGGATGCAACAAACCCATACTGTCGAACAGCGCGACGCTGGAAGCGCCCAGACCCCAGATCACATCGGCGCGCGGATTGTCCTTCTCGGCCAGGAATCGGGCGGTGATGATGCCGGTTGAGTCGCGAACCCAAGCAATTTCCACATCGGGGTTGGCGGCTTCAAAGGCTTGTTTGTAAGGACCGAGTTGGTCGTTTTCCAGCGCGGTGTAGACCGACAAGCGGGTTTTCTGGGCCATGGCAGGCAAGGCCAGCAAGGCGGCCATCGCGCCAACCAGCGCGGTTTTTAGCAGGGTTTTCAGCTTCATGGAGGCTCCGTGGAAAGACTTTGGACGATCGGGTGTCATGTGGCGCCTTGCTCCCAACGAGCCCTTAACCCTCACGACACTGGCAAGCTTATGTAGAACATGTGTCAGATTGTTGACAATCGACAATCTTGAAAACTCCCTAAAATGACATGGCAACCGGAGCACATTCCTTGTGAACAAACCCCTTTCCACCCACCCTGAAAAGGCCTTAGCGCAATTGCAAAGCACCACGCTCACGCGCCTGGTCGCCGAGTCGATTGAAGACATGATCCTGGGTGGAGAGCTGGTTCCCGGCAGCAAACTCAACGAAATGGCGCTGGCCCAGCGATTCGGCATCTCGCGTGGCCCGCTGCGAGAAGCGCTGCGAACGCTGGAAGAGTCGGGTCTCGTCCGACAGGAAAAAAACCGCGGCGCCCATGTGCGCAAGATCGCGCTGACAGAAGCTGCCGACCTGTACGATGTTCGAGCCGGGTTGGACGCCACCGCTGGACGGCTTTTGGCGCTGCGCCTCACCCCCGAGCAGCTCCATACGCTGCGTCAAATGACCGACGCGATGCGGGAAGTCAAGTCGGTTGAGGTGGACCGTTTCCATGAGTTGAACCTGAGTTTTCATGACTGCATCGTGGCCATGACCGGCAACCAGGTTCTGGTCGAGCAATACCGCAAGCTGTGCAAGCTGCTGGCCCTTTTTCGGCGACGCAACCTGTTGACACCGATGGCCATCCCGCGCTTTGCCGAAGAGCACAGCGCCATCGTGGACCGCTTGGCCGAGCGTGATGCAGCCGGTGCGGCGCAGGCCCTGTTTGACCATGCGCAAGGGGGCAAGGCACGCATGCTTCGCGATGGTGAAATCCAGGGGGCGAACGATGCGCCCTGAGATCGACCGCAGCGAAGGGGACGTCAACCTGGGCGACCGACGTACGGCCTGGCAGGCACAGCATCTTGACGCCGCCACCCGCGAGTTGCTCGACGAGGACGCTCGCTGGTTTTTGCACCAGTCCATGTCGACGCCCTGCCTGAATGCGCTGGAGGGTGCGCATGGCGCATGGCTGCTGGATACCGCCGGGCGACGCATTCTGGACTTTCATGGCAACAGCCTGCACCAGGTCGGCTACGGCCACCCCACGGTGCTGGCCGCGATGCGCGAGACTCTGGAGACGCTGCCTTTCTCACCCCGCCGCTACACCAACCGCCCCGCCGTGGACCTGGCCCGGCGCCTGTGCCAGGCCGCTCCCATGTCCGGCGCGCGCCTGCTGTTCGCCCCCGGCGGCACGGCGGCCATTGGCATGGCGCTGAAGCTGGCCCGTGTGGCCACCGGCCGCTTCAAAACCATCTCCATGTGGGATGCGTTTCATGGTGCCTCGCTTGACGCCATCTCCATCGGTGGTGAAGCGGTGTTCCGCCGGGGCATTGGCCCGTTGCTGCCCGGCAGCGAACATGTCCCTCCCTGTGACCCTGGGCAGTGCGTGTTCGGCTGCAATGGCAGCTGTGCGCTGCGCTGCGTGGACTACATCGACTATGTGTTGCGCAAAGAGGGCGACGTTGCGGCGGTGATCGTCGAGACAGTGCGCTGCACCGATGTGCAGGTCCCACCGATGGACTACTACCAACGGTTGCGCCAGATCTGTGACCGACACGGCGCGCTTCTGATCCTCGACGAAATACCCATCGCGCTGGGCCGCACCGGACACCTGTTCGCCATTGAGCGCTACGGCATAGAGCCCGACATGATCGTGATCGGCAAAGGCCTGGGCGGGGGAAGCATACCGCTGGCGGCGCTGATTGCGCGTGAGGGCCTGAACGTGGGTCAGCACATCTCGCTGGGCCACTACACACACGAAAAGAATCCGCTGGCCTGCGCAGCTGGATGGGCGGTGCTGGACGTCATCGAACAAGAAGGTTTGCTGGAGCGCAGCCGTCGCCTGGGCGATGCAGCGGTGCAACGCCTGCGCGCAATGGCCACCGGACTGCCGGGCGTCAAGGAGGTGCGGGGAGCAGGCCTGCTGATCGGCATTGAACTGCACGACGCGGATTTGGCCGAAGCGGTGCTGTATCGCTGCCTGAGCGCCGGACTGTCCTTTAAGGTTGGCCAGGGCAATGTGTTGGTGCTGGCGCCGCCATTGAACGTTCAGGAAGTCGACCTGTGGTGGGCATTGGAGCTGATCAACCAAGCCCTGCGCAAACACACGGGTGACTGAGCCGGGTATCAGCAACGGCGTCATGCTGGCCGTGCTGGCGGCGGCGCTGATGCACGCAAGCTGGAACGCAATGATTCGGGGAGCACCCGACAAACGCCAGTACACCATCCTCATGCACCTGTGTGCATCTTTGCTGGCCGCCGTGGGTCTGTTTTTCACCGGCTGGCCCAGCCTGGCCAGCGTGCCCTATATCGCGATCTCTGTCGTGTTGCACTGGGTGTACATCGCACTGCTGATGCGCATCTACGACGGTGGCCAACTCGCCGTGGGTTACGTGGCCATGCGCGGTCTGGCACCACTGCTGGTGTGCCTGGTGTCGGTGTTCGCGCTGCATGAGCCCATGCCCTTTCAGGCCTGGCTGGGGTTGGCAGCCATTTTGGCTGGGGTCCTGACCATCGCCCTGGCCAGCGGCCAGCCCGCAGCTCTTTTGCTGCGGCACCCGTCGGGCCGGGCCGCGTTGCTCAACGCTGCTGTGATTGCCGCCTACACCCTGGTTGACGGCCAGGGTGTGCGCCAGTCCGACAACCCCTTGGGATATGTCTTCACGCTCGTTTTGCTGGACCCTTTGCTCATTCTCGCTTTTCAGCTGCGACGCAACCCTGGCGAGATACTGACCTATTTCGAGAAGCACTGGATCATGGGGTTTCTGGGCGCTGCCACATCGATTGGTGCGTACGCCATCGTGCTGTGGGCCATGTCCAAAGCACCGATCGCTGCAGTCGCCGCGCTGCGCGAGAGCTCCGTGGTGTTCGCTGTCCTGATCGGCAGCCTGTGGTTCAAAGAAGGCCGCCTAAGAGTGGGACTGGTTGCCGCGATCAGTGTCGCTGCTGGCGTTTTGCTGATCAAAAACTGAACGGCTGACCGCCCTTGGCTATTGCTCCGGCTTTGTGAAGTGTCAAGCCGCATATCGGCGGGCCAGTCTTGGGAGTAGTTCATCACCCGCTGCGGGTTTTGCTTCTGCCTCGCTATGTGCTTGTACGCTGAATCGCATGCCAGTGCAGGGCGACACAATGCAGATTGTTTATGTACATTATT
>JAIFNE010000214.1 GCA_020047875.1 Hydrogenophaga sp. | reverse complement strand
ACCCAGGCGCAGCTGTACGACGGCCGCACCGGCGAGGCTTTCGAGCGCGTGACCACCGTGGGCTACATGCACTTCCTGAAGCTGCACCACCTGGTTGACGACAAGATGCACGCCCGCTCCACCGGCCCTTACTCGCTCGTGACCCAGCAGCCGCTGGGTGGCAAGGCGCAGTTCGGTGGCCAGCGCTTCGGCGAGATGGAGGTGTGGGCGCTGGAGGCCTATGGCGCTTCGTACATCCTGCAGGAAATGCTCACCGTCAAGTCCGACGACGTGCAGGGCCGCACCAAGGTGTACGAAAGCATCGTCAAGGGCGAGCATTCGATCGAGGCGGGCATGCCCGAGTCGTTCAACGTGCTGGTCAAGGAAATCCGCTCGCTCGGTATCGACATCGAATTGGAACGCGGATGACCTCCTGCGCCGCCTCGCGGCTTCCCCCTGAGAGGGGGACAACACCTGCGGCCTGGCAAAGCCAGTTCCGCGGTGTTCTGGGTTAAGTCACTTCAGCCTCCATCCGTTGCCTTCATTTTTTTAAGGAAATTCTTCATGAAATCCTTGCTCGACCTGTTCAAGCAGTTCAGCATCGGTCTGGCCTCTCCCGAAAAAATCCGTTCGTGGTCTTTTGGCGAAGTCAAAAAGCCCGAGACCATCAACTACCGCACCTTCAAGCCTGAGCGTGACGGCCTGTTCTGCGCCAAGATTTTTGGTCCCATCAAGGACTACGAATGCCTGTGCGGCAAGTACAAGCGCCTCAAGCATCGCGGCGTGATCTGCGAGAAGTGCGGCGTCGAAGTCACGCAGACGAAGGTGCGCCGTGAGCGCATGGGTCACATCGATCTGGCCGCGCCCTGCGCCCACATCTGGTTCCTGAAGTCGCTGCCGTCCCGTCTGGGCTTGATCCTGGACATGACGCTGCGCGACATCGAGCGCGTGCTGTACTTTGAAGCCTATGTGATCGTTGATCCCGGCATGACCCCGCTGAAAAAGTTCGCGATCATGACCGAGGACGACTTTGACGCCAAGCGTAAGGAGTTCGGCGACGAATTCATTGCCAAGATGGGCGCCGAGGGCATCAAGGAGTTGCTGGAAGCCATCGACCTCGACATCGAGATCGAGAAGCTGCGCAACGACCTGACCGGCTCCGAACTCAAGATCAAGAAGAACGCCAAGCGCCTGAAGGTGCTGGAAGCCTTCAAGAAATCGGGCATCAAGCCCGAGTGGATGGTGCTCGACGTGCTGCCGGTGTTGCCGCCCGACCTGCGTCCGCTGGTGCCGCTCGATGGTGGCCGCTTCGCCACCTCCGACCTGAACGACCTGTACCGCCGCGTCATCAACCGCAACAGCCGCCTGCGCCGCCTGCTCGAACTCAAAGCGCCCGAGATCATCGCGCGCAACGAGAAGCGCATGCTGCAAGAAGCGGTGGACTCGCTGCTGGACAACGGCCGCCGTGGCAAAGCCATGACCGGCGCCAACAAGCGCGCGTTGAAGTCGCTGGCCGACATGATCAAGGGCAAGAGCGGCCGTTTCCGCCAGAACTTGCTGGGCAAGCGGGTGGACTACTCGGGCCGTTCGGTGATCGTGGTGGGCCCCACGCTCAAGCTGCATCAGTGCGGCTTGCCCAAGCTGATGGCGCTGGAGCTGTTCAAGCCGTTCATCTTCGCCCAGCTGGAGCAGCGTGGCATTGCCACCACCATCAAGGCCGCGAAGAAGGAAGTGGAAGCCGGTACACCCGTGGTGTGGGACATCCTGGAGGAGGTGATCAAGGAGCACCCAGTGCTGCTGAACCGCGCGCCCACGCTGCACCGCCTCGGTATTCAGGCGTTTGAGCCCATCCTGATCGAAGGCAAGGCCATCCAGCTGCACCCGCTGGTTTGCGCCGCCTTCAACGCCGACTTCGACGGTGACCAGATGGCCGTTCACGTGCCGCTGTCGGTGGAAGCACAACTGGAAGCCCGCACGCTGATGCTGGCCTCCAACAACGTGCTGTTCCCGGCCTCGGGCGAGCCTTCCATCGTGCCGTCGCAAGACGTGGTGCTGGGTTTGTACTCGGCCTCGCGCGAGAAGATCAACGGCAAGGGCGAAGGCATGATCTTCTCCGACGTGATGGAGGTCCAGCGCGCGATTGACAACGGCGTGGTGGAAATCACCACCAAGATCAGCGTGCGCCTGACGCAGTGGACCAAAGACAAGGAAACCGGTGAGTTCACGCCGTCGACCTCGTTGGTGGAAACCACGGTGGGCCGGGCCCTGCTCTCCGAGATCCTGCCCAAGGGCCTGCCTTTCGAGGTGATGAACAAGGCGCTGAAGAAGAAAGAAATTTCGCGCCTGATCAACGTGGTCTTTGCCGACAAGCTGCTGCAATACGGCTTCCGTCTGGCCACCCGCTCGGGCATCTCGATCGCGGTGGACGACATGCTGGTGCCGAAAGAAAAGTCGGCCGTGATTGGTCGCGCCGAAGCCGAGGTGAAGGAAATCGCCCAGCAGTACGCCTCCGGTCTGGTGACCGCCGGCGAGCGCTACAACAAGGTGGTGGACATCTGGGGCAAGGCCGGCGACGAAATCTCCAAGGTCATGATGGCCCAGCTGGCCAAGCAGAAGACCACCGACGCCAATGGCAAGGAAGTGGATCAGGAGTCGTTCAACTCCATCTACATGATGGCCGACTCGGGCGCGCGCGGCTCTGCTGCGCAGATTCGCCAGCTGGCTCCATCATCGAGACCCCGATCACGGCGAACTTCCGTGAAGGTCTCAACGTGTTGCAGTACTTCATCTCCACCCACGGCGCCCGCAAGGGCCTGGCCGACACGGCGCTGAAGACCGCGAACTCGGGCTACCTGACCCGCCGCCTGGTGGACGTGACGCAAGACCTGGTGGTAAACCAGCAGGACTGCGGCACGACCAACGGCACGGTGATGCGCGCCATCGTCGAAGGCGGCGAGGTGATCGAATCGCTGCGCGACCGGGTGCTGGGCCGTGTGACAGCTGAGGACGTCAACCACCCCGAGACGCGTGCCGTGATGGTGCGCGCCGGCGAGATGATGGACGAAGACATCCTCGACGAGCTGGAGGCCGCCGGCGTTGATGAGGTGAAAGTGCGCACCGCGCTGACCTGCGAAACGCGCTTTGGCATCTGCGCCAAGTGCTATGGCCGCGATCTGGGCCGTGGCGGTCTGGTGAACATCGGTGAGGCGGTCGGCGTGATTGCCGCCCAGTCCATCGGTGAGCCCGGCACCCAGCTGACCATGCGCACCTTCCACATCGGTGGTGCGGCGTCGCGCGCGGCGGTCGCTTCCAGCGTGGAGTCCAAGTCGGCAGGCGCGATCGGCTTCAACGCCACCATGCGCTACGTGACCAACTTCAAGGGCGAGCAGGTGGTGATTGCACGCTCGGGCGAGATCGTGATTCACGACGAAATCGGCCGCGAGCGCGAGCGCCACAAAGTCCCTTACGGCGCGATCCTGGCCATCAAGGCCGACCAGCAGATCAAGGCGGGCACGGTGCTGGCCAACTGGGATCCGCTGACCCGACCCATCATCACGGAATTCGCCGGTCAGGTGAAGTTTGAGAACGTGGAAGAGGGCCTGACGGTGGCCAAGCAGGTCAACGACGTGACTGGCCTGAGCTCGCTGGTGGTGATCGACCCCAAGCTGCGTGGTTCGGCCAAGGTGGTGCGTCCGCTGGTCAAGCTGCTCGATGCCACCGGCAACGAGGTGAAGATCCCTGGCACCGACCACTCGGTGACGGTGGGCTTCCAGATCGGTGCGCTGCTGGAAGTGCGCGATGGTCAGGACGTTGGCCCCGGCCATGTGCTGGCCCGCATTCCGGTGGAAGGCCAGAAGACCCGCGACATCACGGGTGGTCTGCCCCGCGTGGCCGAGCTGTTTGAAGCGCGCTCGCCGAAAGATGCCGGCAAGCTGGCAGAAATGACCGGTACCGTGTCGTTCGGCAAGGAGACCAAAGGCAAGGTGCGCTTGCAGATCACCGACCCGGAAGGTCAGATCTGGGACGACCTGATCCCCAAGGAAAAGAACATCCTGGTGCACGAAGGCCAGGTGGTCAACAAGGGCGAAGGCGTGGTGGACGGTCCGGCCGATCCGCAGGACATCCTGCGTCTGCTGGGCATCGAAGCGCTGTCGCGCTACATCGTCGACGAGGTGCAAGACGTCTATCGCCTGCAGGGCGTGAAGATCAACGACAAGCACATCGAGGTGATCGTGCGCCAGATGTTGCGCCGTGTGATCGTCGAGTCGGTCGGTGATTCGTCCTACATCAAGGGCGAGCAGGTCGAGCGTTCAGAAATCCTGAACACCATCGATGCACTGCACGCCGAGGGCAAGATCGCGCCGACCTACACCAACGTGCTGCTGGGTATCACCAAGGCTTCGTTGTCCACCGACTCGTTCATCTCGGCGGCTTCCTTCCAGGAAACCACCCGGGTGCTCACCGAGGCGGCCATCATGGGCAAGCGCGACGAGCTGCGCGGTCTGAAGGAAAACGTGATCGTGGGTCGCTTGATCCCGGCCGGTACCGGCATGGCCTACCACGAGGCGCGCAAGGTCAAGGAGAAGATGGACGACGAAGAGCGTCGCGCCATCGCCGAGGCCGATGCGGTGTCCCTGGCCGCCGATCAGGCCGATTCGGCAGACGCTGCCAGCCCGAGCGAAACCGCAGACTGAAGCGCGCGCTCCCACCCAGGCTGACCGCCTGGGTCAGACACGCCCCCGGTCATCCGACCGGGGGCGTTTTTCATGGCGCATCGTGAACTGCGCTGCGGGGTTCGACGCCGGCAGCGCGTTATATTGCTTCGCCGTAACCGACTTCAAAAGGAAAACCACACATGTCCGCGACGCTCTGGGTTTTGTTGGCCATTGGTTTGCTGGTGTTTTTCTGGGCGGTGGGCGCCTACAACCGGCTGGTTCGCCTGAAGAACGCGATCGCCAATGCGTTTGGCCAGATCGATGTGCAGCTCAAGCGGCGCTACGACCTGATTCCCAATCTGGTCGAGGTGGCGCGCAAATACCTGGCGCACGAGGCCCAGACGCTGGAGGCGGTGATTGCGGCGCGCAACCAGGCGCGCGATGCTGAGCAGCGCGCGGCCAGCAGCCCCTTGAACGCCGGCTGCTTGGCGGCGCCCTGGGCCGCCTGTTTGCGGTGGCTGAGGCCTATCCCGATCTCAAGGCCGACCAGACCATGCGCGAGCTGAGCGAGGAGCTCGCCAGCACCGAGAACCGCATTGGCTTCGCACGCCAGGCCTACAACGACCATGTGCTCGAATTCAACGATGCCGCGGCCCAGTTTCCCACCGTGATCCTGGCACGCCTGTTCTCGTTTCTGCCGCAAGAGATGCTCGCCTCCACCAGCAGCGAGGCAGAGCGCGCGCCGGTCAAGGTGGCGTTCTGAGCGGTTGACGCTGTGCAGCAACGCCCGGTGACAGCCACCGCATGCTGATCTTCGAAGCCCAACGCGACGCGCGTGGAGCCACGCGGCGGCTGGTGCTGGCGTTTGCCGTCACCGTGGTCGCGTTGGTGTTGCTGGTCAATGGCTCGCTGGCCTTGGCCTGGGGGCTCACCTGGGGCTTCTGGGTGGCCGGCGAGCTGATGTTGCCGCGCCACTTTCTGGCGGTGAATACCGCGCTGGTGCTGCTGTTTGTGCTGGGCGGGTGGTGGGTGGAAACTTCGCGCCTGCGCAGTGCCGGCGGCCAGCGCCTGGCCGAGCAGCTGGGCGCGCGCCTGGCGCAGCCCTCGGGCAACGCGGACGAGCAGCGGTTTGCCAACATCGTCGACGAAATGGCGATTGCCTCGGGGCTGAGGCGGCCGCAGGCGATGGTGCTCGCGCGCGACGCCCGCATCAACGCGTTCGCAGCCGGCTGGAACGCCGACGACGCGGTGGTCGCCGTGACCCAGGGCGCGCTTGATCACCTCACGCGCGAGGAGCTGCAAGGCTTGGTGGCACACGAGTTCAGTCACATCGTGGAGGGCGACACCCGGCTCAACATGCGGCTGATCGGCATGGTGTTCGGGCTTGAAATGCTCTATCGCCTGGGCCAGCAGCTTTCCCAGCCCGATGAAAACGACCGCCGCCTCGCTGCCGCCTTGCTCGGGCTGGGCCTGATGGCCGCCGGCTGGCTGGGCTGGCTGGCCGGCCATGCGCTGCAGGCCGCGGTGTCGCGCCAGCGCGAGTACCTGGCCGATGCGCGCGCGGTGCAGTGGACGCGCAGCCGCGACGGCCTGGGTGGCGTGCTGCGCAAAGCCATGAGCCAGCGCAGCCAGGCGCCCGCCTCGCGCCCGCTGGGCTCGCATGTGCAGCACATGCTGCTGATCTCTGAGCACGAAGACAAGATGAGCGACTGGCTCGACTCGCACCCCACGCTGGAGCAGCGGGTGCGCCGCATCTACGGCCGTGCGCAGGGCCCGCTGCCGCTCGCCCGGGCAGACGATCGCGAAGACCACGCCGCGCCAGCCTCCGGCGCAACCACCGCGCCAGGCGCCGCCGACCATCCCGATCCCGGCTGGAAGCTGGTCTAACTGATCGTGCCCGCAGCGTCGTGAGCGACACTCGGGAGGGAACTATCTGCGGCGCACCCCGCGCCATCGCCCCGAACCTACCTCGCCGCCGTGACCGCACCCGCCACCCCAGAACACCCGAGCACCCGGCTCGCGCCCAGCCTCGCCACCCAGCTGCTGCACACCGCGCGGTGCGTTCAGGGCGTAGCCCAGGGCCGCTCGCTCAGCGAACTGTTGCCGGCGGTGCCCGCCGGTTTGCGCCCAGGCGTTCAGGCGCTCACGTTTCAGGTGTTGCGCCAGTTCGGTACCGCGCGCGCCCTGGTCGCCCAACTGGCACCGCGCAAGCCCGAGCCGGCGGTGCATGCCTTGCTGTGCAGCGCCGTGGCCCTGTTGCTGCAGCCACCGGTTGACGGTATCGCCGCGACAGCCTTCAGCGCCTATCCCGAGCACACGCTGGTGAACCAGGCGGTGGACGCTGCCCGCCAGCACCGCAGCACCCAGCGCCAGGCGGCGTTTGTCAACGCCTGCCTGCGGCGCTTTCTGCGTGAGCGTGTCGGGTT
The DNA here is from genome assembly GCA_020047875.1 of Hydrogenophaga sp. Taxonomy (GTDB): domain Bacteria; phylum Pseudomonadota; class Gammaproteobacteria; order Burkholderiales; family Burkholderiaceae_C; genus Hydrogenophaga. Next base: position 2,159 of record JAIFNE010000214.1, on the reverse strand, counting down.
GGAAGCCGCACTGGCAACCGACCTCGAAGCCCGCTGGAACCACCCGCGCTGGTGGATCGAGCGGCTGCAGCGCGACCACCCCGACCACTGGCAGGCGATCCTGACCGCCAGCAACCAGCCAGGCCCCATGACGCTGCGGGTGAACCGCCGCCTGACCAGCCGCGCGCAGTACCAGCAGGTACTGCAAGACGCGGGTCTTGCCGTCCAGCCGGTGGGTGACGATGGCTTGCGGCTGGCCGCACCCCAGCCAGTGGAACGCCTGCCGGGTTTTGCCGACGGTCTCTGCTCGGTGCAGGACGCCGCTGCCCAGTTGGCCGCTCCCCTGCTGCTGGCCGGGCGCGACTGGCCAGCGGGCGCCCGCGTGCTCGACGCCTGCGCCGCGCCCGGTGGCAAAACCGCGCATCTGCTGGAGCTGGCCGAGCTCGATCTGCTCGCGCTCGACGTCGACCCCCGGCGCTGCGAGCGCATCACCGACACGCTGCAGCGCCTGCACCTGCGTGCCCGGGTGCAGGCGGGCGACGCCGCCCAGCCCAGCGGCTGGTGGGACGGCCAACCATTTGACGCCATCCTGCTCGACGCGCCGTGCACCGCCTCGGGCATCGTGCGCCGCCACCCCGACGTGCGCTGGCTGCGGCGCGAAACCGATGTGGCGCAGCTCGCCGCGGTGCAGCAGCGGCTGCTGGAGGCGCTGTGGCCACTGCTCAGACCGGGTGGCCGGCTGGTCTACGCCACCTGCTCGGTGTTCCGTGCCGAGGGCTCCGCGCAGCTCGCTTCGTTTCTAGAACGCCACACCGACGCGGTTTGTGCGCCCGCTCCCGGTCATTTGCTGCCAGGAAATGCCGGCGCTTGCACGGGCTTGCAGGACAATGAATCCGGTGGATACGACGGTTTCTTTTACGCCCGGATTGACAAGCGCTGAGCCCAGCGCTGGTTCGCGAACGCGGGCTTTTTGGCGCTGCGCTGCGCTGCTGCTGGTGTTGTCGTTGCTCTTCAGCGCCCTGCCGGCGGTGGCTCGCGAACCGAAGGCAGAGTCCCTCGCGCTGCAGCGCACCAGCGACGGGCTCTACCTGTCGGCCCGGCTGGAGGTTGCGCCCAGCGCGGCGGTGGAAGACGCGCTGCTGCGCGGCGTGCCGCTGTATTTCGTCTGGCAGGCCGAGGTGCTGCGCGACCGCTGGTACTGGAGCGACAAGCGCGTGGCCAGCGCCCAGCGCACCCTGCGCCTGGTCTATCAGCCGCTCACCCGGCGCTGGCGCGTCAGCCTGTCCAACAACGCCGAGGCGGGGCGCGGCGGTGCTGGCCTGAGTTACGCGCTGCACCAGAACTTCGACGATCTTTCCGACGCCCTGGCCGGCGTCAGCCGGGTGCTGCGCTGGCGCATCGCCGAGGCCGACGCGCTCACCGCTGGTGGCGGTCAGCGCGTCGAGCTGGCGTTTCGGCTCGATCTCAGCCTGCTCCCGCGTCCGTTTCAGATCGGCATGGCAAACCAGCCCGAATGGCTGGTCGATTTTCGGCGCCGCATCGAGGTGCCCGGTGCCATTGAGCCCGACGTGCCGCCTGCCCCGGTGCCCGAGGTTTCCGGCGTCGAGGCCAGCGCCGAGCTGGCGCGCTGAGGCCAGCCGCCATCGCCGCCGTGAACACCACCCAGCAAAACCTCGCCCGCCGCAACACCGCCTCGCGGCGCTGGGCGGTCATTGCCGCGCTGGTCTTCATGACCGGCCTGGGCATGGTGCTGCTGTTCCTGCTGACGCTGGCCACCCGCAACCGCGCGCTCTACGAACAAAATTTCGGCTGGCTCGTCGGCATCAATGTGGGCGTGGCGGCCGTGCTGGCGCTGGTAATTCTGTGGCTCGGCGTCCGGCTGGCGCAGCGCTTTCGGCGCGGCAAGTTCGGCAGCCGCTTGCTGGTGAAACTGGCCGGCATCATCGTGCTGGTGGGACTGCTCCCGGGACTGCTGATCTACACCGTGTCGTACCAGTTCGTCTCGCGCTCGATCGAGAGCTGGTTTGACGTGCGGGTCGAATCTGCGCTGACCGCCGGTCTCAACCTGGGCCGCACCACGCTCGACATTCTGAGCGCCGATCTCAGCAACAACACCCGCGTGGCCGCCGAGGCCCTGGCGCGCGAGCCCAATGCCGCCGCCGCGCTGACCATCGAACGGC
>JAIFNE010000167.1 GCA_020047875.1 Hydrogenophaga sp. | reverse complement strand
GCCTTGGCGCGGGCGTTGTACGGAATGGCGACAAAGTGGGTGTTGCCGATGGTGCCCTTGGCGAACTGCCAGGCGATGGTGGACGCGGGCAGGCGCTTGGCCGCGACCTCGTTGGCCGGCTCGTTGGGGTTGAAGGTGAGGGCCAGCAGCAGCTCGCCGTCGGCCATCATCTGGCGGATGGCGGCCGGGTTCTGCGGGAACTGCTTGCCGCCGCGCCACAGGTGCGGGTGCAGCGCATCCAGAAATTGCCACAGGGCGGCGGTCTGCTGCGCAAACGCAGCCTCCACTGGCGGTTTCGCCAACACCGCCACATCGCTCACATGTTCAATCAGCGCCTGCTTCACAAAGGTGGTGCCGGTGAAATCGGGCAGGCGCGGGTAGCTGATGCGTCCCGGCTGGCTCCGCGCCAGCGCCAGCAGTTCGACCATGCTTTGCGGTGGCTGAGGCAGGCGCCTGCCGTCGGCAAACAGGGTGAACTGAGCCATGCCCCAGGGCGATTCCATGCCGTCGGTGGGCACAGAAAAATCGTTGCGCGTGGTGGGTTTGCCCACCACGTCCACGTAGCGGAAGTTGGGCAGTGCCTCGGCCCAGGGTCCAAACAGCAGCCCCTCGCGCTTCATGGCGGCGAAATTTTCTCCGTTGATCCACACCATGTCGACCGTGCCCTCGGTGGCCGAGCGCCCTGCGCTCTTTTCGGCGCGCACACGCTTGACCACGTCGGCGGTGTCGGTGATCTTCACGTGTTCCAGCGTCACGCCATGGGCCTTCTGCACCTCGGAGGCGACCCACTGCAGGTAGGCGTTGGTCTGCTCGCTACCGGCCCAGGCGTTCCAGTAAACAGTCTGGCCGCGCGCGGCCTTTTCGATCTCGCTCCAGGCGGGAGCCTTGGGCTGCGCCCAGGCGACGGGCAGGGCGGAAGCGGTGGCGGCGCCTAGCAGCAGGCGGCGGCGGGACAGAGCTGGCAGGTTCAGTGACAAGGCGTTTCTCCGGTTTGGAAAGCAACGGTTTCAATGGAGGGTAGGCGGGGCGGTGTTCGATGGGTGGGCGAATGCATGCGCAACCGCTGGTTCACCTGCCCCGTGCATTGCGTGCCAGTACCAGAGGCAGCTCGCCCCGGGCAAGGTGCTGCCGCAGGGCGGCGGACACAACCTTGGAAGTTGACCACACCGAGACCTTCCAATTGCTTCGGTTCGTGCGGCTGCAAGACGGGATGGGGATATCGAGGGAGGTGCATACAAAGAGCCAGGTGGATGAAGTTTCGTCTCGCCAGACCGCGATTTCTTACACTCCAGAGCCCATTGGCTTGTGGATTTTCCATGTCGGCAACCGATTTCGAGCAGCAACTGGTGGCGCAGCGTGGCTACCTGATGCGTTTTGCCCGCCTGCAGCTGCGAAACGAAGCCTGGGCAGAGGACGCGGTGTCTGAAGCCATGCTCGCCGCGCTGGCCAGACCGCAGGCCTTTGAGGGCCGCTCGCAACTCAAGACCTGGCTGGTCGGCATCCTCAAGCACAAGATCATGGATGGCCTGCGCCAGCGCAAACGCGAGGTGCTGCTGGACAGCGGATCGGAGGACGACAGCTTTGACCCCCTGGAGCACATGGCCTTCAAGGCCGACGGGCACTTCGCCCAGACCCCGTCCGACTGGGGCAATCCCGAACAAGACCTGGGCAGCCGCCAGTTCATGGCGGTGCTCGACGCCTGCACGCAGAAGCTGCCCGCCACGCAGGGACGGCTTTTTTTGATGCGCGAATGGCTGGAACTCTCCAGTGAGGAAATCTGTAAGGAACTGGAGCTGACTCCGACGAACTTTTACGTTCAGCTGCACCGGGCCCGGTTGCGGCTGCGCGAATGCTTGGAACTCAACTGGTTTGCTGCTCGATGAACGCCCTGCTCAGAAAAATGCCGCTGATGCGGTCCTGCAAAGAAGTCACGGCCCTGGTTGTGGCGCGGGAAGACCGCAGGCTGTCGAGGCTGGAGCAGGCCGCGTTGCGGGTTCACATGGTCATGTGCAAGGCCTGCCCGACCTTTGAGCGCCAGATCTTCACCATGCGCGATGCCATGAAGCAGTGGCGCAACTACAGCGGCGAGGACTGAGGGTTTTTGGGTGTCGCCATCGCCCGGTGGCACTTCACGCGAGCAGGGCCTGCGCGAACTCGCGAGCGTCAAACGTTTCCAGGTCTTCCAGCTTTTCGCCCACACCGATGAAGTAGATCGGTACCGGCCGCTCGCGGGCAATGGCGCAGATCACGCCGCCCTTGGCGGTGCCGTCGAGCTTGGTGATGATGAGTCCGGTGAGGCCCAGCGTGTCGTCGAACGCTTTCACCTGCGCCAGGGCGTTCTGCCCGGTGTTGCCGTCGATCACCAGCAGCACCTCGTGAGGCGGCAAGGCCACCACGCTCCCCGCTGCGGCACTTTGGGGCGGCCCGGCGGTACCGCGTTCCTCTGTGGCACCGGCTTTCTGAATCGTGCGCTTGATCTTCTTGAGCTCTTCCATCAGGTGCAGCTGGGTCGGCAGGCGGCCGGCGGTGTCGACCAGCACCACGTCGCGGCCGCGGGCGCGGCCAGCGGTGACGGCGTCGAAGCTGACCGCCGCGGGGTCGCCGCCTTCCTGCGTGATGATGTCCACCGTGTTGCGGTCGGCCCAGACCGCGAGCTGCTCGCGCGCCGCCGCGCGAAAGGTGTCTGCCGCGGCCAGCAGCACGGTAGCGCCTTCGTTGGCCAGGTGACGCGTGAGCTTGCCGATGGAGGTGGTTTTGCCCGCGCCGTTCACCCCCGCCACCATGATCACGGTGGGCTTGTGTTCTCCGATGACCAGCGGTTTTTGCAGCGGCTCCAGCAGCGCGGTGATGGCCTGTGCCAGCAGGCCTTTGACGGCCGCCGGGTCGGTGGTCTTGCTCTCTTTCACGCGCCGTTTCAGATCGGCCAGCAGATGCTCAGTGGCCTTGACGCCGGTGTCGGCCATCAGCAGCGCCGTTTCCAGCTCCTCGTAGAGCGTGTCATCGATCCGCGTGCCGGTGAACACGGTGGTGATGCTGGAGCCGGTCTTGAGTAGGCCGGCTTTCAGCTTGTCGAGCCAGCCCTTGCGCGGCGCTTCCGCGGCCGCGACTGATTCAGGTGGCAGCGCAGGTGCAGGCGCTGCTGGCGGCTCGGGCGCAGGTGCCGCCGCCGGGCTCGGCTGTGTCGGGGCCGCAGCAGGCGGGGGCGCAATCAGCGGAGCCGGTGTGGTGGCTTCGGTGGTGGCGGGCGGTTTTTTTCGGAAGAACGAGAACATTTGTCCATCTCTAGAATCCATTGCATTCTATGAAACGTCGCTCACCGCCTTCCCTTCGCCGCCTGGCTGCGGCCATCGCCCTGGTACCCCTCTGGGGCGCTGCCACGCTGGCGCCGGCGCAGGCCGCCACCGTGGTGGCGGCACCGGTGGCCGCTGCCACGCCCGTGGCCCAGCAGTTCACGCTCTCCAATGGCATGACGCTGATCGTGCGGCCCGACCGGCGCGCGCCCACGGTGGCGCACATGCTGTGGGTACGCGTGGGTTCGATGGACGAGGTGAGCGGCACCTCGGGCGTGGCCCACGTGCTCGAACACATGCTGTTCAAGGGCACGCCCAGCCTCGCGCCGGGGGAATTTTCGGCCCGCATGGCCGCGATGGGTGCGCGCGAAAACGCGTTCACCAGCCGCGACGCTACCGCCTACCACCAGCAGCTCCCGTCGAACAAGCTCGAAGCGGTGATGCGGCTGGAGGCCGACCGGTTTGCCAACAACCATTGGGCCGACGAGGAGTTTTTGCGCGAACTGGAGGTGGTGAAGGAAGAGCGCCGCCAGCGCACCGAAGAGTCGCCCCGCGCAAGGATGTTCGAGGCCTTCAGCGCCCTCAGTTTCAAGGCCCATCCCTACCGCCGGCCCATCATTGGCTGGATGAGCGATCTCGATGCCATGACGCCGCAGGACGTTCGCGACTTCTACCGCCGCTGGTATGTGCCGGCCAACGCGGCAGTGGTGATCGCCGGGGAGGTTCGGGCGCTGGCCGAAGACATTTACGGTCGAATTCCGGCGCGTGCCGTGCCGGCGCGCAAACCGCAGCACGAGCCCGAGCAGGTCGGTCCCCGGCGCATGGAATACCGCGCGGCGGCAGACCAGGCGCTGGTGGTGCTGGGCTTCAAGGTGCCGCGCTGGACCGGCGGCAACGCGCCGTCCGACCAGGACGCGCTGGCCCTCGCCGTGCTCTCGGCCGTGCTCGATGGTTACAGTGGCGCGCGGCTGGAACGCGCGCTGGTGCAGGGCGCGCCGGGTCAGCGCATCGCCGACAGCGCCAGCGCCTCCTACGGTCTCATGGGCCGTGGGCCTCAGCAGTTTTTGCTCACCGCGGTGCCCGCCGCGGGCGTCACGCCGGCGGCAGCCGAGGCCGCGCTCAAGGCCGAGTTGCAGCGCATCGCGCGCGACGGCGTCGCGCCGGATGAGCTCAGGCGCGTCATCACCCAGTGGACTGCGGGCGAGGTGTATCAGCTCGACTCGGTGTTCAACCAGGCGCGTGAACTCGGCAGCTATTGGTCTTACGGCCTGCCGATCGACAGCGGCGACACGCTGATGGCGCGGCTGCGCACCGTGACCCCGGCGCAGGTGCAGTCGGTTGCGCAGCGCCATTTCACCGACGAGCAACTCACCACCGCGGTGCTGGTGCCCGACCCCGGCAAGCGGCTGGCTGCTGCGCCGGACCGCCCGCGCCCCGCGCTCGGACGCCAATGACATGCCAAGGCACGCCAACATGATTTTTGCCGTTCGCGCCCGCGCGCTTTCCTTTGCTTGCGCCAAGGCGCGTGTTGCCGCCACCGCCTTCCTGCTGACGCTGATTCAGCACTGGACCCACGCCAGCGGCGCCCGGGTGTACCTGGTGCCCAGCCCCGGCATTCCGATGCTGGACGTGCAAATCAACGTGGACGGCGGCAGCCGCCGCGACCCGGCCAGCCAGGCCGGTCTGGCTGGCGCCACCGCGGGCATGCTGCTCACCAGCTTGGCGGCCCAGCCGGGCCAGCCCGCGCTGGATGAAAACCAGCTCGGCGAGGCCTGGGCCGACCTCGGCGCCCAGTTCGGCGCCAGCGCCAGCGGCGACCGCTTCAGCGTCTCGCTGCGCACCCTGACCGAGCCCGAGCTGCTGCGCGGCGCGGTGGCGCTGGCCGCGCGCCAGCTGGCCGCGCCCGGCTGGTCCGAGCCGATCTGGCAGCGCGACCGCGAGCGCATGATCGCCGCCCTGACCGAAGCCGAAAACCGGCCCGGGACCCACGCGGCACGCACCTTCGACGCCGCGGTCTACGGCGATCACCCCTACGGCGCCGACATCACGCCCGCCACCCTGAACGCGATCGCCATCCCCGACATGCGCAACTTCTACCGCCGCCACATGGTCGCCTGCCGCGCGCAGGTGAGCCTGGTGGGCGCGATCGATCGCGCCCAAGCCGACCGCATCGTGACCCAACTCATGTCAGCCATCGAACCCAATGGCTGCGAGGCATTGCCCGCCGTGCCAGAGGTCAGGTCGCTCACCGCCGCACAAGAGCGGCGCATTCCGTTCGACGCTGCGCAGGCTCAGGTGCAGATGGGACAGCCTGGCTTCGTGCGCAGCGATCCCGATTTCTTCCCGCTGATCGTGGGCAACCACATCCTCGGTGGCGGTGGGTTCACCTCGAGGCTTACCACCGAGGTGCGTGAAAAACGTGGTCTGAGCTACAGCGTCTACAGCGCGTTCTCGCCGGGCCTGCACGCCGGAGCACCGATCAGGCGGTCGGTGTGGCGCGCGAGGTGCTGCAGCGCTTTGTGCGCGAGGGCCCGACCGAGGCCGAGCTGCAGGCGGCGAAAGACAATCTCGTGAACGGATTTGCCCTGCGCATCGACAGCAACCGCAAGCTGCTCGACAACGTGGCCAACATCGCCTGGAACGGCCTGCCGCTGGATTACCTGGAGCACTGGACCGCCCAGGTGCAGCGCGTGAGCCTGGCCGACATTCGTCGCGCCTTTGAACGCGTGTTGCAGCCCGAGCGCATGGTCACGGTGGTGGTGGGCGGCAAGCCGTGAGCGCGGGGCGGTGGTGGCAGCGCAGCGCGTAAGCTTGGCCCATGGCATCCCCGAAAAAACCACCCCTTCGCGCGCCGACCTCGCGCCCACCGATCCACAACCGCAGCCAGGCGCCCCAGGAAGTGCGGATCATCGGCGGCCGCTGGAAGCGCACCCCGCTGCCGGTACTCGATCGCCCTGGCTTGCGCCCGACACCCGTGCGGGTTCGCGAGACCCTGTTCAACTGGCTCGGCCAGGACCTGAGCGGCTGGCGCTGCCTGGATGCGTTTGCCGGCACCGGGGCGCTCGGCCTGGAGGCGGCCTCGCGCGGTGCGGCCGAGGTGGTGCTGATCGAGCAAGACGCCGCCCTGATCGCCCGCCTGAATCAGCTCAAGGGGCGCCTGCAGGGCGCCGAGGCCCTGCGCATCGAGCGCGGCGATGCGCTCGCCGGGCTGCGGCAGCGCCACGGTGCGGGGCTGGATCTGGTGTTCCTCGATCCGCCCTTTGCCGAAGGTGAAAACGAAGCGCTGTT